>NZ_LPWD01000267.1 GCF_001723295.1 Methyloceanibacter marginalis | reverse complement strand
TTGCCCTGCTTTTGACCTATCCATCCCTCACTCTCGCTGTCGGGTCAGTGACTTATCTCGCCCTGATCCCGGTCAGCGCCTATCGTTACCTCGCCGCCAAGCGGAAGGCCGACACACACGCCAAGGCACAGAACGGCAAAGCCTTGGACAAAGCCGAACCCGCGTCCAAGGGCCCCCGATCGACGAGTACGAGTGCGAAGTGATGAAGCAGCGCCTGTCTTCCTATCTCCGTCAGCTCGAAGCGGAGAGCATCCACATCATGCGCGAGGTGGTCGCCGAGTTCCGCAATCCGGTGATGCTCTACTCCATCGGTAAGGACTCCTCTGTCCTGCTGCATCTCGCCATGAAGGCGTTCTATCCGGCCAAACCGCCGTTCCCGCTGCTCCACGTGGACACCACCTGGAAGTTCCGGGAGATGATCGCGTTCCGCGACCGGGAGGCGGAGCGGCTCGGCATCGACCTGTGGGTGCATATCAACGAGGACGGGGTGCGCGACGCATTTCGCCGATTACGCATGGCAGCGCGCTCCACACCGACATCATGAAGACCGAAGCGCTGAAGCAGTCTTTCGCCAAGCACGGCTTCGACGCCGCGTTCGGCGGCGCGCGCCGCGACGAGGAGAAGTCCCGCGCGAAGGAGCGCATCTTCTCGTTCCGCAACGCCGCGCATAACTGGGACCCGAAACGCCAGCGTCCCGAGCTGTGGCATCTCGCCAACACCAAGGTGAAGCCCGGCGAGAGCATGCGGGTGTTTCCCTTGTCGAACTGGACCGAGCTCGACGTGTGGACCTACATCTATCTTGAGGACATTCCCGTGGTGCCTCTTTATTTCGCCAAGGAGCGGCCGGTGGTCGACCGCGACGGCACGCTGATCATGGTCGACGATGAGCGCCTGCCCATCGAGGAGGGCGAGACGCCGGAGATGCGCAAGGTCCGCTTCCGGACGCTCGGCTGCTATCCGCTCACCGGCGCCATCGAATCCGACGCCACGACGGTGCCCGAGGTCATCGAGGAGCTGATCGCCTCGCGGCATTCCGAACGCCAGGGCCGGGTGATCGATCACGATCAGATCGGCTCGATGGAGAAGAAGAAGCAGGAGGCTACTTCTGATGCCGCAATTGAGCGTTGTCGGGGGCGCCAAGGAAAGCGCCAGCGAGCGGCTCGCCGCCCGGATCGTCGCGGACGAGAACCGGGGGCTGTTGCGGTTCTAACCTGCGGCAGCGTGGACGACGGCAAGAGCACGCTGATCGGCCGGCTGCTTTACGATTCCGCTCTCGTGTTCGAGGACCAGCTTCAGAGCGTCGAGCGCGAGTCCAAGCGGCCGAACGCGCCGCGCGGCGGGGAGATCGACCTGTCGCTGCTCGTCGACGGACTCCAGGCCGAGCGCGAACAAGGCATCACTATCGACGTGGCTTACCGCTATTTTGCGACGCCCCGGCGCAAGTTCATCGTCGCCGACACGCCCGGCCATGTGCAGTACACGCGCAACATGCGACCGGCGCATTCTAATTGCGATTTCGCGGTGCTGCTCGTCGATGCACGCCAAGGCGTGCTCACTCAAACCCGGCGCCACGCCTGCATCTTGTCGCTGCTCGGCATCAAGAAAGTAGCCGTCGCCATCAACAAGATGGACCTGATCGATTTCGATCAGGAAAAGTTCGAGGCGATCGTCGAGGACTTTGCCTCCTTCGCCGAGCCGCTTGGCTTCGACTCTATCGTCGCGATCCCCGTTTCGGCGCTTAAGGGCGACAATGTCACGGCCCCCAGCGCGCATATGCACTGGTATCACGGTCCCACGCTGTTAGGGCATCTGGAGACGGTGGATGTGACGCCTGAGGCGGCGGCCGGACCGTTCCGTTTTCCGGTGCAATGGGTGAACCGGCCGCATCTCGATTTCAGAGGGTATGCCGGCACGGTGGCGAGCGGCAGCATCAAGCCGGGCGACGAGGTGGTTATTCATCCGTCCGGCAAGCGGGTGCATGTGGCCCGCATCGTCACGGCGGACGGAGACCTGGAAGAGGCCACCGAAGGCGACGCCATCACGCTGACCTTCGCCGAGGAGGTCGACGCCAGCCGCGGCGACGTTATCGCGTCGCCGGACGCCGCGCCGTCCACGTCCGATCAGGTGGCGGCGAAGCTCATCTGGTTTGACGAGGAGGAGATGCTCCCGGGCCGTGCTTACACGGTCCGTTGTGGCAGTCAGACAACGACGGCGACGGTCTCGGCGCTCAAATACAAACTCAATGTCGACAATCTCGATCACGTGGCCGGCAAGACGCTGGAGATGAACGAGGTCGGCTTGTGCAATCTCAGCATGACCAGGCCGCTGGTGTTCGATCCTTACGGGGCCAACGCCGAGACCGGCAGCTTCATTCTCATCGATCGTTTCACCAACGCCACGGTGGCGGCGGGCATGATCGAGTTCGGCCTGCGCCGTGCGACCAATGTGCAATGGCAAGAGCTCTTCATCGACAAGGGCGCGCGGGCCGGTCTCAAAGGTCAGAGGCCTTGCGTGTTGTGGTTCACCGGCCTGTCGGGCTCCGGCAAGTCCACCATCGCCAACACGCTGGAGCGGCGGCTCCACGCCCTGGGGCGTCATACCTATATGCTTGACGGCGACAATGTCCGTCATGGCCTCAATAAGGATCTCGGCTTTACCGATGCCGACCGCGTCGAGAACATTCGCCGCGTGGCGGAAGCGGCCAGGCTCTTCGTCGATGCCGGGCTCATTGTGATGGTGTCGTTCATCTCGCCGTTCCGCTCCGAGCGGAACATGGCGCGCGAGCTGGTGGGCGAGGGCGAGTTCATCGAGATTTACGTCGATACGCCGCTGGAGGTCTGCGAGGAGCGCGACCCGAAGGGGCTTTACCGCAAGGCGCGGGCGGGACTGATCCGCAACTTCACGGGCATCGACTCAAACTACGAGCCGCCCGAGCGGCCGGAACTCGATCTGAGAACCAGCGAGACGACGCCCGAGGTGTTGGCCGAGCTGGTGCTCGCCGAGCTCAGGCGCCGGCAGGTCGTCTAGCGATCATCTCGAGACGGCGGGCCGCACCCGCATGGCCGGCCTGCGCGGCGCGCATATACCAGGCGCGCGCCGTCACCATGTCGCCCTCGATCGTCTCGATCCCGGCCCTCGCCAGAACTTCGACATCGTAGGTCAGCGCGAGCTCGTAGGCGGCATCCGCTTGTCCGCTCTCCGCGCGGTCGGTGAGAAGGCGGCGGACTGTGACGATCTCCGGGCTGGCGGGGAGGTCGGAAGCGCTCCCTTGTCGAGGCGCCGCCTCCACTAGCGCCCTTGCGGCTTCGGCCCCCGCTTCGGCCGGCTCCTGGGTTTGCGGTACTTGGAAAAAGGCCGTCGGCCAGCCAAGGGCAAGCCCGGCGGCGTAGACTTGCGGGCTCGGATCGACGCGCAGGATCATGCGCCGGCGCGCCTGAGGACCATGCTGCGAATCGAGCAGGTAGATTTCGGTGGGGTAGTCGCCCCTGGCGCCGTCCCCAAAGGTGAGTGTGAGCCGGGCGATGTCCTCGCCCTTCACCATCCAGGTGCCTGCGCCGGTGCGACGGCCGGCTGACAGCGAGGCGTCTTCCGGCAGACCGCGGAGCAAAATATAGCGCGCCACGCCGATGGGCAGGAGAGGGCCGAGAGCCAGCGGCTGCGCGGCCCGCGCTACGATGATCTTCGCGTCAGCGCCCGCGTCGATCGTATCGCTCACGCGGATCGGGGCGAGGGGCGGTGCCGCCGACGCTGCATGAGGCGTGTCACGGGTTGATGATTTTTCGCTCTGCGGCGCGGCCTTGTCTGCCCGTCCCGGGCTGGTGGTGCCGAAGAGCAGGAGCAGCCCTGCCAGCGTGAAAATGATTGCCGCGGCGATCGAGCAGGCGACGAGCAGGCTCGCCTGGCGCTGCCGCCGGTGAAAGGCTTGGACCAAGCCCTGTAGCTGCGCTTGCACCGCGTGGTCGAGCATGTCGTCCCCTTCGCCGTCGCCGGATTTCGCGGCGCCAACATCGGTGGTGTCTGTGACAGGGGGCTGACACTCAAGATGCGCGTATTCGAAAGGCGCAAATCCGAGCAGCGTGACGAGCGAATCGTTCGGCGTGGTCACGCTCACGGGCCCGCGCGCGAGTTCGATGGGTGCCGGGTCGAGACGAAACAGCGGTGCGTCCCAGAGCTCGGCCGGGTCCGGGGCGGTTTGTGGCGGTTTATCGAGCGCCTGGCGCAGCAGGTCGGTGGCGCGGTGGACTGGATGGCTGCTGAACTGGGCAGCCAACGGCATGGTGGAACCGGTCATTTGGCAAAGCTCCCTCGCTGGCCCGTGCGGGTCTTACCCGTATGGCCACGCCCCCGATCCCCTTGTGACGATGCGCGCTCGTGCCCCTGAGTGCGCCGGCAAGTGAAATCCCGTTTGAAATCCCGTCTAACGGGCGCCGCGATCCTTTGTGTTTCTTCGGCGCTCCGGCGGATCAAATGCGCGAACCCCGGTCAGGGTTCCCGATTTTTTTCGCCTCCTGAGGATTTAGTTTGGGAGTGGGGCACGCGGGCGACACCAATGGGGCGAGGCTTGGGTTTCTGTGCTCCCGGCGCAGAGTGACGAGCCTCACAATGCGAAGGGCGCCCGCGCGCCATCTGTCCCTCAAGGCAAGGGCATCCCGCCCTGGCATGCTTCTGAGGAGACTTAAGACATGAACACGAAATCTGTGATGCTCGGCTCGGCCATTGCCGCGCTTTCGCTCGCCGTATTGGCGGTTTCTCCGGCCAATGCCGAGACCGGCGCTGCCGATCACGCGGCGGCTATCGAGGCTTGCTCGGCGGTCAACCCGTTCCAGCCGGTCGAGGCGCTGGGCGCGTCGACGACGGGAGGCGGGCGATCGGGCTTTAGCCTGGTCTGGATCGGCGATGCCGAGGACAGGCTCTGGATGT
>NZ_LPWD01000266.1 GCF_001723295.1 Methyloceanibacter marginalis | reverse complement strand
ATCTTCCCCCAGGCTTTTCCGTCACGGGCCCCTCCCATGGCCCCCAGTGCGCAGCAGCCGCGCCCAGCCGCGCCGACGCTGCGCCTCCGGGCCAGGGCACGACCATGATGCCCGTCACGCCCAACCGCGCCCCCACCGGCGCCGCCAGGGCCTAGCGGGTCACTGGAGACGCCCGAGGGAGGCAGCGGAACCAAGGTGGCCGCCGCCGAACTGACAGCGGGCATCGACCAGACCGGCTCGGTGCCGCTTGCACCGGTCCCGGTTCCCGCCCTGATCGAAGAATCGCCCTATGGGCCGCTGCCGAAGATCGCCATCGATGGGCGCCGCGCGGCCGAGGTTTACGCTCGCCCGTCGAATTACGCGAACGTGGCGGGAGGGCCGCCGCGGGTCGCGGTGCTGCTCAACGGGCTCGGCGTGCCCGGCGCGCCAGACGGAGACATCATCAAGGGCCTGCCGCCGCCGATCAGCATCGCTTTCGGCGCCTACGGGCGCAGCCTCCAGGAGCGAGTATCCCAAGCCCGCGCGGAGGGCCACGAGGTTCTCCTCGCGATCCCCCTGGAGCCAAACGACTACCCGGCCGAAGACCCCGGCCCACACACTCTCCTCACCACCCTCCCCACAACCGAAAACATCAAGCGGCTTCAATGGCTGATGTCGCGCTACACCGGCTATGTCGGCGTGACCAATTACATGGGCGCGAAGTTCGAGACGACATCGGCTTCGCTCAAGCCGGTCCTCGAAGAGTGAAGCGCCGCGGCCTCATCTATTTCGATGACGGCAGCGTCGAGGGCTCGACGGCCGGCGAGATCGCCAAGGATTTGGAGCTCGAATATTCCACGGCGCAGGTCCGGCTCGATGGCGCCACCTTGGACAAGGCGTTGGCCGAGTTGGAAGCCGCCGCCAAGGCGCAAGGCGCGGCCATCGGCGTCGCCAAGGCGGAGCCGGGGACGGCCAAGCGGATCGCCGATTGGGCCGGCTCGCTGGAAGAAAAAGGCCTCGTGCTCGTGCCCGTCAGCGCCGCCATGCGGTCTCCGCGGCAAAGTTGACCTCCGCATCATGATGGATAAGTCCTCGCTGCCCTACCGGCCTTGCGTCGGCGTGATGTTGCTCAACGCGCAAGGCTTGGCGTTTGTCGGCCGGCGCTCGGAGCGCAAGGGCGCCTCCGAAGGCGAAGGCCAGTGGTGGCAAATGCCCCAAGGCGGCGTGGACCCGGGTGAAACAGCCGAGGAGGCGGCCCGGCGCGAACTCTGGGAGGAGACGGGGGTCCGCCGCGCGGCGTTCATCGCCCAGACCGAGGATTGGCTGCTTTACGACCTGCCGCCTGAGCTGGTGGGCGTCGCCTGGCAGGGGCGCTTTCGTGGGCAGAAGCAGATGTGGTTCGCCGCACGCTTCGAGGGCACGGAAAGCGAGGTCGACCTCCGGCCGCGGCCCGACCATCAGGCGGAATTCGACGCGTGGCGCTGGGTGCCGGTGGCGGAACTGCCAGACCTTGTGGTGCCGTTCAAGCGTGACGTCTACGCCGCTGTCGTCGCGGCATTCGCCCCTCTGATCGAAAAGAGCCGAGCTTAGAGGTGGAGAGTCGCCTGGACTTGGCGGAGGTGCTCGAGCTTGGTCTGAGCGCGGTCGCGTGCATCGTCGGTCAAATCGGCGACGTCTTCCTCGGCGTCCTTGATCGCTTGCACCAGTTGCTCGGCCTTCAGCTCATCGAGATCGATGGCTGTCTCGGCCAAGACGGTCAGACCCGCTGGGTTCACCTCGGCGAAGCCACCCCGGATGAAGAAACGCTGGCTCTTGCCGCCGGGAAAGCCGATGTCGAGCAGGCCGGGACGTAAGGTCGTGAGCACGGGCGCGTGGTATGCAAGCACGGTCATGTCGCCTTCCGCGCCCGGCACCAGGACCTGCTCCACCTCGTCGGAGAGAGAAGCCGCTCCGGCGATACCAGCTCGAATTTGAACGGATCGGGCATTGGCTACGCGGCCTCGGCGGCAAGCTTCTCGGCCTTGGCCACGGCTTCGTCGATGGTGCCGACCATGTAGAACGCCGATTCCGGCAGGTGGTCGTAGTCGCCTTCGCAAAGGCCCTTGAAGCCCTTGATCGTGTCCGCGAGATCGACGAACACGCCGGGCGAGCCGGTGAAAATCTCGGCCACGTGGAAGGGCTGGGACAAGAAGCGTTCGATCTTGCGGGCGCGGGCCACGACGATCTTGTCCTCTTCCGACAGCTCGTCCATGCCGAGAATGGCGATGATGTCTTGCAGGGCCTTGTAGCGCTGCAGGATTTCCTGCACCCGGCGGGCCACCGCATAGTGCTCTTCGCCGACGACGAGCGGCGAGAGCATGCGCGAGGTGGAATCGAGCGGGTCCACGGCCGGGTAGATGCCCTTCTCGGCGATCGACCGCGACAACGTGGTGGTCGCATCAAGATGCGCGAAGGAAGTAGCGGGGGCCGGGTCGGTTAGATCGTCGGCCGGCACGTAAATCGCCTGCACCGAGGTGATCGACCCCTTGTTCGTCGTGGTAATCCGCTCCTGCAGCGCGCCCATGTCGGTGGCAAGCGTTGGCTGATAGCCCACCGCCGAGGGAATACGGCCAAGCAACGCCGACAGCTCCGAGCCGGCCTGGGTGAAGCGGAAGATGTTGTCCACGAAGAACAGCACGTCCTGACCCTGATCGCGGAAATACTCGGCGACGGTCAGGCCGGACAGAGCCACGCGGGCGCGGGCGCCGGGCGGCTCGTTCATCTGGCCGTACACGAGCGCGCATTTGGAGCCCTCGACGGAGCCCTCCTTTGGGTCCTTGTTCACGCCGGACTCGATCATCTCGTGATAGAGGTCGTTGCCCTCGCGGGTCCGCTCGCCCACGCCGGCGAACACGGAATAACCGCCGTGCGCTTTGGCGACGTTGTTGATCAGCTCCATGATGAGCACGGTCTTGCCCACGCCGGCGCCGCCGAACAGGCCGATCTTGCCGCCTTTGGCGTAAGGCGCGAGCAGGTCCACGACCTTGATGCCCGTGATCAGGATCTCCGACTCCGTCGACTGATCGACATAGGCGGGAGCCGGGGCATGGATCGGGCGCGTCTCCTCGGTTTCGATGGGACCGGCTTCGTCCACGGCCTCGCCGACCACGTTCATGATGCGGCCCAGGTCTTCCTCGCCAACCGGCACGGCGATGGGCTTGCCCGTATCGGTTACCTCCTGGCCACGCACCAAGCCATCGGTGCCGTCCATGGCGACCGTGCGGACGGTGTTCTCGCCGAGATGCTGAGCAACCTCGAGGACGAGGCGCGAGCCGCCATTGTCCGTTTCAAGCGCGTTCAAGATCTCCGGCAGATTGTCGTCGAACTGCACGTCGACCACGGCGCCGGTCACCTGGCGGATATGCCCTTTCGCGCCCTTGCCCTCGGCGACCTTCTTCGCTTGCTTCTTGGTCTCTGCGACCACGGGTTTATTTGCCATCGTTCCGTTCCTTCGAGTGACTAAAGCGCCTCGGCGCCGGAGATGATCTCGATCAGCTCCTTAGTGATCTGGGCCTGGCGGGTACGGTTGTAGTTGAGCGTCAGCTTGCCGATCATATCGCCGGCATTGCGGGTGGCGCTGTCCATGGCGCTCATGCGCGCGCCCTGTTCGGAAGCAGCGTTCTCGAGCAGCGCCTTGAAGACCTGCACGGTGATGTTGAGCGGGAGAAGATCGGTGAGAATCTCGTCTTCGTCCGGCTCGTATTCGTAGACGGCGCCGCCGAGGTCCACGCTGGCTTCGCTCTCCGTCGGGATCGACGCCGGAATGATCTGCTGCGCGGTCGGGATCTGGCTGATCACCGACTTGAAGCGCGAGAAGAACAGTGTGGCGACGTCGAAACCGCCCTCATCGAACAGGGACAAAACTTTTCGGCTGACCTGTTCGGCGTGTTCGAAAGTGAGCTGGCGCACGCCGCGGAACTCGATCGTCTCGATGATCAGCCCCTGGTAGTGGCGGCGCAGTTGGTCGTAGCCCTTCTTGCCGACGCAGAGAATCTTCACCTCGTTGCCGTCAGCCAGAATGCGATTGATGTGCTCGCGGGCAAGCCGCACGATCGCGGAATTGAATCCGCCGCACAGTCCGCGCTCGGAGGTGCATACGACAAGGAGGTGGACCTTATCCTTGCCGGTGCCGACCATCAGCGGCGACCCGCCTTCCCGGCCCTCCAGGGCCTTGGCGAGGTTGGCAAGCACCGCCTCCATCCGCTCCGCATAAGGCCGCGCAGCTTCGGCCGCGGTTTGCGCGCGGCGCAGCTTCGCCGCGGCCACCATCTGCATGGCCTTGGTGATCTTCTGGGTCGCCTTGACCGAGGCGATACGGTTGCGGAGCTCCTTCAGGGACGCCATGGATCAGCTCACGCAAAAGCCTTGGTGAACTTCTCGGCGGCGTCCTTCAGCTTCTTGCCGGTCTCATCCGAAATCTGCTTCTCGTCACGAATGGTGTCGAGAATGTCCTGATGCTCGGTATGCATGAAGCGGAGAAATTCCTCTTCGAAGCGGTTGACGTCGGGCACCTTGACGGTATCGAGATAGCCGTTCACGCCCATGTAGATAACCGAGACCTGCTCCTCGACCTTGAGCGGCGAGAACTGTTGCTGCTTCAAAAGCTCGGTGAGGCGTGCGCCGCGATTCAGGAGGCGCTGCGTGGTGGCGTCGAGGTCGGAGCCGAACTGGGCAAAGGCGGCCATCTCACGATACTGGGCGAGCTCGCCCTTAATCTTGCCGGCGACCTGCTTCATGGCTTTCACCTGGGCGGCCGAACCCACGCGCGACACCGAGAGGCCCACGTTCACCCGCGGGCCGGATGCCTGATAGAACAAGTCGGTTTCGAGGAAGATCTGGCCGTCGGTGATGGAGATCACGTTGGTGGGGATATAAGCCGACACGTCGTTGGCTTGCGTCTCGATCACGGGGAGCGCGGTCAAAGATCCGGAGCCGTTATCTTTGTTCAGCTTGGCAGCGCGCTCCAGAAGCCGTGAATGGAGATAGAACACGTCGCCCGGATAGGCCTCGCGTCCGGGAGGACGGCGGAGCAGGAGCGACATCTGGCGGTAGGCCACGGCCTGCTTGGACAGATCGTCGTAGGTGACGAGCGCGTGCATGCCGTTGTCGCGGAAATACTCGCCCATGGTGCACCCGGTGAACGGCGCCAGAAACTGCATCGGCGCCGGATCGGACGCGGTTGCGGCGACCACGATGGAATAGGGAAGGGCGCCGTTGTCCTCGAGGATCTTGACGAACTGCGCCACGGTCGAACGCTTTTGGCCGATCGCGACATAGATGCAGTAGAGCTTGGCGCTCTCATCGTCACTCTCGTTGATCGACTTCTGATTGAGGATGGTGTCGAGAATGATGGCGGTCTTGCCGGTCTGGCGGTCGCCGATGATGAGCTCGCGCTGGCCGCGGCCGATCGGGATCAGCGCGTCGATAGCCTTCAGGCCCGTCTGCATGGGCTCGTGCACGGACTGGCGGGGAATGATGCCAGGGGCCTTCACGTCCACGCGGCTCTTCTCTTCCGCC
The DNA here is from genome assembly GCF_001723295.1 of Methyloceanibacter marginalis. GTDB lineage: Bacteria > Pseudomonadota > Alphaproteobacteria > Rhizobiales > Methyloligellaceae > Methyloceanibacter > Methyloceanibacter marginalis. Next base: position 2,169 of record NZ_LPWD01000266.1, on the reverse strand, counting down.
TCGATCGGGCCTTTGCCGTCAATCGGGTTGCCAAGGGCGTCGACCACGCGGCCGAGCAGCGCCTTGCCCACCGGTACTTCCACGATGGCGCCTGTCCGCTTGACGATGTCGCCTTCCTTGATGTGGCGGTCGTCGCCGAAGATCACGATGCCGACATTGTCGACCTCGAGGTTCAGCGCCATGCCTTGCGTGCCGTCGGCGAAGGCGACCATCTCGCCGGCCTGGACCTTGTCGAGGCCGTAGACGCGGGCGATACCGTCACCGACGGAGAGCACCTGGCCGACTTCGGCGACTTCGGCTTCCTGTCCGAAATTCTTGATTTGGTCCTTGAGGATCGCGGAGATCTCGGCGGCCCTGATATCCATTTTAGCCAACCTCTTTCATGGCGTGCTTGAGACTAGTGAGTTTGGTGCGAAGCGAGGTGTCGATCATGCGGCTGCCCACCTTGACCATGAGGCCGCCGATGAGGCTCGGATCGACTTGCTGATCGAGCATGACGTCCTTGCCGAGTGCGGCCTTCAACGCCTGCTTGAGCGCGGTGACTTGCGTATCCGTGAGCTTCGCCGCGGCGGTGACCGTGGCGCTCATCTCGCCGCGATGGGCGGCGAGCAGGGCACGGAAGGCGCGGATCATGTCGGGGGTGGCGAACAGGCGCCGGTTTCTTGAGACGAGCAGCAGGAAATTCTTGGTGAGCCCTTCGACCTTAAGCTCGTCCAGGACGGCGCCGAGCGCCCGGCCTTGCTCTTCGGCCGAGAACATGGGGCTTTTCACCAGCCGCTGGAGGTCCTCGATCGCGTCGAGCGCTTCGCCGAAGCGGTTCAGATCCGTTTCGATCCGCTCGAGCGCCTTTTCCTCGAGACCCAACTCGAACAGGGCGGTGGCGTAGCGGCCCGCAACGCCCGATACGATATGGTCCTCGCTTGCCACTTTTCCGCTCAACGCCTCTTGCTCAGGGGCGGGCGCTGCATGAGCCGTCCCACCCTCGGACCCCGGTAGATTCTGGGATTAGAGCCTCCGCGTCGACGGGAGAAATCCCCCGAAAACGCCCCTTCGGAAGCCCCGCGGAGGCTCTAACACAGGGCGAAAGGGCGCGCAATATGATGGGCACATCGTGCGGCCGAGTGCGCGCTTTTGGGGCGACTCAGAGGAAACTATAGGGGTCGATATCGACTCCGAGCCGCGTATCGCCGCGCGCCTTGGGCACGTTCCCGAGCCACACCCGCAAATAGGCCTGGAGGTGGGCCTCGCGCGCGGCCTTGACCAGAAGGCGGTAGCGATAGCGCCCCCGGATCACCGACAGCGGGGCCTCGGCCGGTCCCAGAACCTGGATTTTCTCGGCAGGCGGCGCGGCGCGGGCCACCTCCCGGGCATAGGCTTCCGCCACCGCCCGGTTCCCCGCGGTCACCAGGATCGCGGCCAAGCGCCCGAACGGCGGCATGCCAGCCTCGCGCCTGGCCTCGATCTCCTGGGCGTAGAAGGCGTCCCGGTCGCCGGCCACCAATGCTGCGATCACCGGGTGCTCGGGCATATAGGTCTGGATCAGGCCCCGGCCCGGAATCGCCTCCCGGGCCGGCGCGGCCCGTGACCTGGCTCAGGAGCTGGAAGGTGCGCTCGGCGGCGCGCGGGTCGCCTTGGGCGAGGCCGAGATCGCCATCGATCACGCCGACCAGCGCGAGCCCTGGGAAGTGATGCCCCTTGGCCACGAGCTGGGTGCCGATGACGATATCGACTTCCCGCTCCTCGATCTCGCGCAAGGTCTCGCGCAAGTCTGAGATCGATGGCGTCAGATCGCTCGACAGCAGCGCGCGGCGGGCTTCGGGAAAGAGCTCCGCCACCTCCTCGGCGATGCGCTCGATGCCCGGGCCGCAGGCCACGAGGGAGTCCTCGGCGCCGCAGCTCGGGCACTCATGGGGGATGGGTAAGAACTTGCCGCAATGGTGGCATTCGAGCCGGCGCCGGAACCGATGCTCGACCAGCCAGGCGGCCGTCTCGGTCTCGGATGCATTCAGCCCGAGACGTGGACCGAGCTCGCGGGCGATGCGCGCGCCGGGGGCGGAGTGGTCCTCGTCGCGGCCTTTGGCGATGTCATGCACGAAGGCGGCGACATAGAGCGCGCGGCGATTGTCGATGGTCCGGACCACCTCGCTCGAGACGGGATGATCGGACCGA
>NZ_LPWD01000265.1 GCF_001723295.1 Methyloceanibacter marginalis | reverse complement strand
GTCGGCGTCGAGCAGCACGCCGGTGGGCACGGCGGTGAGCGTTACCTTGCCGACCTCCTTACCGTCAGGGTCCATCAGAACCGCAGTTGCCTGATCGGCGGCGAATGCCGGGATGGCAAAGGTCAGTCCGGCAGCAAGGGCGCTTGCGCGCCAAAAAGTCTTGGGGGTCATGATCCGCCTCCTGGTCCGTGTTCCTCTCGCCAACCCAACGCACACACCCTAGCGGAGTTGCATCTAGCGCGGGAGGGCTACCCAGTAATCCATGTCGAGGACAACGCCCTCTTCGAGACTGCCGTCATCCTTAACGCCCGGGAAATCGGCGCAAGCGCGGTCCTTGACGGCGAAGGTGCGCAAGCGCAGCGCGCCCATGTCCGAGCGGCCCGGCAACTCGGCTTTGTCGAGCACCTCGCTCCAGGCATAGATGGTATCGCCGGCGAAGGACGGTGCGGCGTGGCGTGCGCCGTTCAGCCCGAGCACATGAAAGGCGTTGGCGAGGCCGTTGAAGCTCAAGCTTCGGGCGATGGAGATGATGTGGCCGCCATAAACGAGGCGGCGGCCGAAGCGCTCCTGACTTTCGCGGTGCTGGTTGAAATGCACGCGCGCGGTGTTCTGGTAAAGACGCGTCGCCATCTGGTGCTCGGCCTCCTCGATGGTCTGGCCGTCCACATGGTCGATCTTGTCCCCGACGGAATAGTCCTCCCAGCGGCGCGGCGAGCCGGCGAGCGCGTAGTCGTACACGGTGAGCTTGAGGGGAGGCAGCGCCTTGCCGAGCGTCTCCGGCTCGACGCTTTTCTCGTTGTCCGGGATGACGGTCTCCGGCGCCGGCGCGTCGAGATCGCGCTTGGTGACCATCACCCAGCGCTTGAAGGCCAGCACCACGGCGCCGTTCTGGTTGCGCCCGGTGGTGCGGACGTAGACGGTGCCGTTCTTGCCGCTCGAGTTCTGCTTGACGCCAATGACCTCGGACACCGAGGCGATGGTGTCGCCGGGATAGACGGGCTTCTCGAAACGGAACTCGGCGTAGCCGAGATTGGCGATCGCGTTGCGCGAGATGTCCGGCACGGTCTTGCCGATGACGAAGTGGAACACCAGCATGTCGTCGATGGGCGAGCGCGGATAGCCGATCGATTGCGCGAACGCATCCGAGGACTGCACGGCGAAGCGCCCGCCATAGAGCCCGGTGTAGACGCTCGTATCGCCGACCGTGACCGTGCGCGGGGTCGCATGCACGATCTTCTGGCCGAGCGTGAAGTCCTCGAAATAATTGCCGGTGACGGTCCGGTCGATCTTGTCTTGGTTGGTCATTGGGTCGGGGTTGCGTATTTGAGGCCTATGATGGAGCCGATCAGCGTGACGATGAAGAACAGCCGCAGCGCCGTGGCCGGCTCCTTATAGACGAGGATGCCGACAATGGCAGTGCCGGCGACGCCAATCCCGGTCCAAATCGCGTAGGCCGTGCCGAGGGGGATTTCCTTCAGCGACTTTTCGAGGAAAAGGAAGCCTAAAAGAATGCAAGCGGCGAAAATCAACGTCGGCCAGAGCTTGGTGAAGCCTTCGGTGAGCTTCAGGGTGGAGGCGAAGCCGATCTCGAACAGTCCGGCAAGCAAAAGATAAGCCCAGGACATGGGGTCGCACCTTCTCGCAAAATGTAGCGGGAGACGGTCAGGAGGGGGCCGTCTGGCGGGTGCGGACCTAATTTCGCGGGGGGAGGCTGTCACCCCACTTGAGGGCGCCGGAAACCTTGGAGGCACCGGAATTCCGGGGCAGGAAACCAAAATGGCGGCCCCGCATCTCGCAAGGGCCGCCATTTCAGCGAAAACGTAGAGTTCGTCTGAGCGCTAATTAAGCGCGGTCGAGCTCAGCCGGAAGATAGGAGGTGACCTCCATGCCAGCTTCAGACTCGGTAATCTCGGGTTTCAGCCACTCTTTCATGGTCGTCTCCTTTCGTTGGCTACCCTTAGAGAATGGGGAGCGCGGATGAGAACCGCATGAAGCGACCATGAACGGCATCTGACAGCGAGATTATGGGATCCTGACAGTTTGTCGCAGGCGGAAGGGCCAGGCAGCAGCACGCACAACGAAAAATGGCGGCCCCGCTATCGCTGGGACCGCCATTCTTGAAAACTTGCTAGATCAGCGCGAATTAAGCGCGGTCGAGTCAGCCGGAAGATAAGAAGTCACTTCCATACCAGCTTCGGACTCGGTGATCTCAGGCTTCAGCCACTCTTTCATGGTCGTCTCCTTCGGTGAACTTCAAGGCTAGATAATGGGGTATGGGGATGAGAGCCGCATGAAGCGTCCATGAACGCATTCTGAAAGCCGCATTAACGAATTCTGACAAGAAAAATATATCCGCAACAATGAGATAGCGATCATTCGGTGTTTTTTGGCGTGCGCCGGACCGCTCAAAGCAGCGTCTTTCGCGGATTTCGAGCCTATTGGAACAGCAGGGCCGCCTGGGCCAGGGTGTTGTAGACACCCCAAATCAGCGGAATCCCAACGAACGACCAGGCGAGCACGAGCTTGATCTTGTTCGCGCCCGAGACGTCTTCGTGATGGTCGGCGGTCATCATCCCTCCATTGAAGCCTTTAGCTCGGCCTCGGTCATATGGTGTTTGTCGTGCACGGGCCGCATCAGCCAGTTCAGAATGAAGCCCACCAGGAGCAATCCGGCCATGATGTACATGGTGACCGAATAGGCGTCGGCTTTGGGCACGCCGTTGTTGATCTGGTATTCGCGGATGTAGTTGACGAGCACCGGCCCCAGAACGCCCGCGGTGGACCATGCGGTCAACAGGCGGCCATGAATCGCGCCGACATAGCGGACGCCGAAGACATCCCTGAGATAAGCGGGGATGGTGGCGAAGCCGCCGCCATACATGGTCATGATGACACAGTAGAACAGCACAAACAGAACGATCGAGCCGGTCTGGCCCGTCCAGGGCACGGCGGCGTAGAGCGCCAGGCCCAGCGCGAAGAAGATCATGTAGGTGTTGCGCCGGCCGATATAGTCCGAGGTCGAGGCCCAGAAGAAGCGGCCGAGCATGTTGAACAGGCTCAACAAGCCGACGAAGCCTGCCGCCGCTGCGGCCGTGATCTGGCCGGGAAACATTTCCTGGCTCATGGCGGAGGCTTGGCCGAGCACGCCGATTCCCGCCGTCACGTTCAGGCAGAGCACGCCCCACAGAAGATAGAATTGCGAGGTCTTGAGCGCCTCGTCCACGTGGACGTGGGATGTGGTGACCAGCTTTTTGGCCTTGGCCGGCGCCACATAGCCCTCCGGCGCCCAGCCCTCGGGGGGGACGCGGACGATCGTGGCGCCCACCATCATAAAGAAGATGTAGATGAGGCCCATGGTGATGAAGGTGCCGGTTACGCCGACATCGGTGGGGCTGGAGAAGTACTGCATCAGCCAGACCGAAAGGGGCGAAGCGATCATCGCCCCGCCGCCGAAGCCCATGATGGCCATGCCCGTAGCCATGCCGGGGCGATCGGGGAACCAGGTGATGAGCGTCTTCACCGGCGAAATATAGCCGAGACCGAGGCCGCAACCGCCGAGCACGCCGTAGCCGAGATAGACGATCCAGAGCTGGTGCAGGTAAACACCGAGCGCGGAAATGAGAAAGCCGCCGCCGAAACACAACGCGGCGGTGAACATCGCCTTGCGCGGACCGACGCGGTCGAGCCAGGTTCCGGTGAACGCTGCGGCGAGCCCGAGGAACACGATGGCGATGGAGAAGATCCAGCCGAGCTCGGTGAGCTTCCAATCGTCAGGGGCGGATTCGGTGATGCCGATGAGTCTGGTCATCGGCAGATTGAACACACTGAAAGCGTAGACCTGGCCGATGCAGAGATGCACGCAAAGTGCGGCAGGCGGGACAAGCCAGCGGCTGAAGCCCGGCTTGGCCACCGTGTGCGACCGGTCGAGCCAATGAAAAATGCCCCCGGAGTCCGCTTGTGCTGCGGTCGTCATACGTCAAATCCCCCCTGGAAATCGCTTTGTCGTGTTTATTGCCGCTAGTCTGGCCGGGCTTCGCACGTATCGCAAGGGCTCTTGCGTCGCGGTGGCACACGTTTCGGCCGATCCCGCCGGTTGTGCGCGGCGCGTGACAGCGCCGTGACATGCGTCGTAATGCGCGAGACGTCGTGAGACGTAGAAAAGCCCCGCGCGCCAAGGGACCGGATGAGAATGCGGTGGCCCATAGCGCACGGGGGTTCATGCAAACACGGCGCGTGGCCTAGCTTGCTTTCTGGTACTTCTCGGCTTCTTCGGAGCCCTTGGTGGCATCGCCCGCCGTGTAGGAATGCGCGCCGGTGCCGGCAAGCTTGCCGC
>NZ_LPWD01000264.1 GCF_001723295.1 Methyloceanibacter marginalis | reverse complement strand
GCCGGCGTCGACCAGCACATGGTCCCGCTCGTACACGCTCGAGAGGATGTCGCCGATATTCTTCTTGATGCTTTCGGGCGTGATGCCGTTCGCCGTGTTCCACTCCGTCTGCTTCTCGCGCCGGCGCGTGGTCTCGGCCATGGCGCGCTCCATGGAGCCGGTGATGCCGTCGGCATAGAGAATGACCTTGCCGTCCACGTTGCGCGCGGCGCGGCCGATGGTCTGCACCAGCGAGGTCTCGGAGCGCAAGAAGCCTTCCTTGTCGGCGTCGAGGATGGCGACCAGGGCGCATTCGGGAATGTCGAGGCCCTCGCGCAACAGGTTGATGCCGATCAGCACGTCGAAGGCGCCCAGTCTCAGATCGCGGATGATCTCGATGCGCTCCAGAGTCTCCACGTCGGAATGCATGTAACGCACGCGGATGCCTTGCTCGTGCATGTACTCGGTCAGATCCTCGGCCATGCGTTTGGTCAGCGTGGTGACCAGCACGCGGTAGCCGGCGGCGACCACTTTGCGCGTCTCGTCGATGAGGTCGTCGACCTGGGTCGTGGCCGGACGCACCTCCACCGGCGGGTCCACCAGTCCCGTGGGGCGGATGACCTGCTCGGCGAACACGCCGCCGGTCTGCTCCAGCTCCCAGCCGCCTGGCGTCGCCGAGACATAGACGGTCTGCGGTCGCATGGCGTCCCACTCCTCGAAGCGCAAAGGCCGGTTGTCCATGCACGACGGCAGGCGGAAACCGTATTCGGCCAGCGTCGACTTTCGCCGGTAGTCGCCGCGGAACATGCCGCCGATCTGCGGCACGGTCACATGGCTCTCGTCCACGAACACCAGCGCGTTGTCGGGCAAATATTCGAACAAGGTCGGCGGCGGCTCGCCGGGTTTCCGTCCCGTGAGGTAGCGCGAGTAGTTCTCGATGCCGGCGCAAGAGCCCGTCGCCTCGATCATCTCCAGGTCGAACAAGGTACGCTGCTCCAGCCGCTGCGCTTCCAGCAGGCGCCCGGCGCCGTTGAGCTCGGTCAGGCGCTGCTTGAGCTCTTCCTTGATGCCGCGGATCGCCTGCTTCAGCGTCGGCTTCGGCGTCACGTAATGGGAGTTGGCGTAGATCTTGACCGAGCTGAACTCGTCGGTCTTGGCGCCGGTCAAGGGATCGAATTCGACCAGCGTTTCCACCTCGTCGCCGAATAGGGAGATGCGCCAGGCGCGATCGTCCAAATGGGCCGGCCACAGCTCGATCGTGTCGCCGCGCACGCGGAACGAGCCGCGGACGAAGTTCACGTCGTTGCGGCGGTATTGCAGCGCCACCAGGTCGGCCATCAACTGCCGCTGCTCCACCTTGTCGCCGCGCTTCAGGCTGAAGGTCATGGCCGTATAGGTCTCGACCGAGCCGATACCGTAGATGCATGAGACGCTGGCCACGATGATTACGTCGTCGCGCTCGATCAGCGCGCGGGTGGCGGCATGGCGCATGCGGTCGATCTGCTCGTTGATCGACGAATCCTTCTCGATATAGGTGTCGGTGCGCGGGATATAGGCTTCCGGCTGGTAGTAGTCGTAATAGGAGACGAAATACTCGACCGCGTTATCCGGGAAGAAGCTCTTGAACTCGCCGTAGAGCTGGGCGGCAAGCGTCTTGTTGGGCGCGAGGATCAGGGCCGGGCGCTGGTCAGCTCGATGACCTTGGCCATGGTGAAGGTCTTGCCCGAGCCGGTGACGCCAAGCAGCACCTGATCGCGCTCTTGCGCATTCGCCTGGGATACGAGTTCGGCAATGGCGCTTGGCTGGTCGCCTTTGGGTGCGAGCTCCGTCTTGAGGTCGAGAACGATGCCGCCTTCGGACTTCTCGGGCCGGGGCGGACGGTGCGGGATGAAATCCGGCACGGCGCCCGTCACCAGGGGATGTCCCTGGATCAGCGGCTGCGGCGCCTCGCCGAAGCCGGGCTCGCGACGGTCGGCGCCGAGCGGCAGGCCACCCGTCTCGCCGGTCACGGCGCGCGGCTCGGCGCGGGAGCCAAAGGTCTTGGGTACTTGTCGGGACATAGTCTGGAATATGGCGGCGGGCAGGGGTCTTGGCTAGAGGCGCGCTGCCGCTAGGGTGTCATGGCCTCGTCAGCCTTCCAGCTCGTCGCGGACCTGGGCGTAGCTCACCACGGCGAAGAGCACCGTGCCGCCCGCGACGTTGCGAGAAGGGTCGGGATGAAGAAGCCACCGGCCACACGCCAAAAACTCTCCTCGCCGATGAGCCACATATATATGGCTTCCACCGAGCCGGCGACGATGTGGGTGAAGTCGCCGAGGGCGATGATGTAGGTGATGAGGGTGATGACGAAGATCTCGGTGCCTTCGGAGGAGGGTAGCATCCAGACCAGGGCGGCGATGAGCCAGCCGGCGGCGATGCCCTTGACGAACATTTCGAGCGGCGTATTGGCCATCATGTGGCGGCTGATATCGCCGACAGCGGCCGCTATCTCGGGGCTGAGCGCGCCGGAATAGGCGAGAAACGCGGCGAACAGGAAGCACCCGACCAGATTGCCCGCCAGAACGATCGCCCATAGCCGAAGAACGTCCAGGATCGCGTTCCAGTCCTTCTTGACCATCACCGGGAGGACGGCGGTCAGCGTGTTCTCGGTAAAGAGCTGCTGGTGGGCAAGGATCACGATGAGAAAGCCCACGCAGTAGCCGAAATCGGCGATCATGCGGGCGCCTGGTACGCCCTCGAGCGTGGCCTCCAGCATGGCTTGAGAGAGTACCGAGAACCCGATGGAAATGCCGGCGGCAAGCGCCGACCACCAAAGTGCGGAAAACTTGCGCGCAAGCTCCGCCTCGCCTTCGAGGCGAATGATCTCGTAGACCACGGCGGCCCGCAGGCGGCGGCGTTCCTTGACCGACTTGGTTTCCTCACGGGTCAAGCCTTCCTGGGGTTGAGGTTCGTTTGCGCTTGCGCCTTTCTTGGCCATGGGTTTCCTTGTCGCGAATCGACCTTTGCTTGATCGGAAAGTAGCGGACTTGACGCTGCGATCCTATCCGGACGCGCCCCCTGGGAGGAGAGCGCAATGACCGCGGAATGACCGACTTTCCACTCCTGGTGCTCACCCACGACGTGCCCTTGTGGGTGGCTGGCCTTCTGATCACGTTCGTGGCGGAAATCTACTCGGTCGGGCTCATGCTGCTGACCCGCTACGTCTACGGGGTGAGCCGCCTCAGCCTGAACAACGAGGTCGCCGGGTTCAAGTTCGCCGTGGTCGGCGTGTTCTACGCTGTGACACTGGCTTTTGTGGTCATCGCTGTTTGGGAAGATTATCGGGACACGCAGGGGGCGGTGCGCGACGAGGCCAAGGCCGCGGTCGACCTGCACCGGTTCTCGTATGCGCTGCCCCAGGGCGGCAGTGAAATCCGCAAGCACCTCGTCACCTATATCAAGGACGTCCGCGAGTATGGGTGGCCGGCCATGTCTTTGGGCAAGCCGAGCGAGCAGGTGGCCAAAGATTTGAGATTGCTGACGGCGGCGGTTCTTGCGGTACAGCCGGAGGACGGCAGGCAGAACACCCTGTTCCAACATTCCCTCGACCTGCTGACGGTGATGACCGACAACCGCAACGAACGTCTCGACAGCTCCGACGGCTCGGTCCCGCCGATCCTGTGGTTCGTGTTGATCGTTGGAGGCTTGATCACGCTCGGCTACCCGGCGTTCTTCGCGGCGTCCAACGTCGTGGCCCAGGTTCTCATGACCGCTTCGTTGGCGGCTCTCGTGGCGATGTCGCTGTTGCTCGGGCTGGCATTCGATTTCCCGTTCACGGGCGATCCGCACATCTCGGTCTATCCGTTCGACGAGGCCCTTCAGCAGATGTCCGACCAAGCCTCAGCGCCATAGGTCGCCTCGAATCGCAGGAGCGCGCGCGGGGACCGTTTACTCGATGGCAAGGATATTGGGCCCAAAATCGGGCCCAAAGCGGGCCTTTCGCCGAAATGCCATGATTGCGGCCAGAGCCCAGGTTATCTGTCTCCGCTTGCGTCCTCCATGGAAGTACCACAAGGCACAATGAGCGAGGTCGGATCAGTCGAGACGTCCGTCGCCGAGGCTTTTCGTCGGGCCGATACTCTCAAGGCGCCGCTCGATGAGAGGCTCGACCATTATATGGGGGAGTCGCGGAAGCTCTTCCCGACGCTCGAGTCTAGTTACGACGATTTGGCCGCACGCCTGCGGGAGAACGGCGTCGGCGGGCGCGTGCCTGGCGTTGGCGAGACGCTCCCTGACGTCCACCTCACCGACAGCGAAGGTCACCTGGTCCGCCTCGGCTCCTTCATGGAACGGGGGCCGCTCGTCATCAGCTTCAATCGCGGCCCTTGGTGCGGCTATTGCGGGCTGGAGTTCCAGGCCTTGGCGCGGGCGTACCCCTTCATCGCCTCGATCGGTGGCGACGTGGTGTCCATCGTGCCGGAACTCAGGCCGCAAGCGCAGGCTTTGCAACAAAAATACGGGCTGCCGTTCTCGGTTCTGACCGATCGCAACCTCGTCTACGCCTCCGCTCTCGGCCTCGTGTTCCGCGCCGGCGACACCATTCGCCGCCTGTATGAGATACTCGGTATCGATCTCACCCAGTTCCAGGGCAATGACGGCTGGCTTCTGCCCCTTCCGGCGACGCTCGTCGTCGGACGCGACGGCCTTATCAAGGCACGCTTTATCGATCCGGATTTCCGGAACCGGATGAAAACCGAAGACATCCTCACGGCGGTCAGTGAAGCGCATTAGCGCGCCGAGATCACTTCCAACTTTTCAGTGAAACGACGCGCGCAAAGCATCGCGTGTCATGCGCGCGCGAGGCCGCCAATGGTCATGCGGTTGAACGCATCTCGGTGCTCTGCGCAGCGCAAACGAGCGCAACATGTGCTTAACAAAACGAATCGTTTCGCACGCGGGATGTACAGTTTGCGGTGCATCATGGCGCGCTTGGAAAGATTTGGTTGTTGAAGATCGGCAAAGAGCGCTCGCTAAATTGCCATTTTCTGCTGCGATCAGCTTATACTCAAAAAAAATAATTGACTTGCCATGTGGGACGGCAAGCCTGGACCACAAGTAAAGCGTGATTCGATGTACGCGTCTTAGGAACGGGTAGACGAGCGACATCAAAACAGCATCGGAGCAAAGCGATGGCTACGAGAACGACTGGGAAGAAACGCACGACGAGTAAGAAGTCAACTGCACGCAAGAGCACGGCGAGGAAGACGGCGAGGACGGCACGCAAGACG
>NZ_LPWD01000263.1 GCF_001723295.1 Methyloceanibacter marginalis | reverse complement strand
GCGCGGCTGACTCTGCCCCGCGTCAAGGAACTGGGCGCCATCACTGCCTGCTTCAATCGTTTAGCGGAGACACTCGGCCGCGCGAGGGCGGAGAACGGGCGGCTCTACGGCCAGCTCATCACCGTGCAAGAAGACGAGCGGCGCGAGATCGCCAATGAGCTGCATGACGAGGCCAGTCCCTGTCTGTTCGGCATCATGGCCAACGCCATGTCCGTGCAGAAGCTCACCGAGCGCCGACGCGACCCCCGGACCGCCGATATTCGCGGCCATGTAGGCGAGATCCTGCGCGTGACGGAGCGCCTCAAGATGATGAACCGGGTCATGCTGAAGAAGCTCCGCCCTGTCGCAATTGGCCGCGCTTCCCTGTCGGAGCTTTCGCGTGACCTCCTGAGCGAGCTACAGCGCCGCTATCCGGAAATCGATATCACGCCTTCGCTTCGGACGCGCGGCGTCCAATACGGCGAGGCTATCGACCTGACCGTCTATCGTTGCATCCAGGAGGGTGTCACCAACGCCATCCGCCACGGCAACGCGGATACGGTCCGGGTCGACCTTTTCGAAAAGCGCGGCTCCCGTACCGGTGACGCGGCCAAGCCTACGCTACAATTGCTTATTCAAGACGACGGTCGAGGCATCTTGCCCAACACGCCACTCGGCTTTGGGCTCACGGCCATGCGCGAGCGCGTCCAAGCCCTGGGCGGATCGTTCGCCATTCAGAGCGCGCCAAGCCAAGGCGCGATCGTGCGCGTGATCATCCCGATCACTGCCGTCGCGGTTACCACGGCCAGCGCGCCCAAATATGAAGAAAGAATCGAGGCATCTTAAATGGAAGTGCTTGTTATCGACGACCACCCGATCGTGCTTGAAGGCTGCCGGCAGCTTCTAAAATTCGCCGGCGTCAAGCGCATCGTACAAACGGAGAGCCTCGCCGAGGGCTTCCGCCTGTATCGCAGCAAGAAGCCCGACGTGATCATCGTCGATCTTGCCATGCGAACCGGGGCGCTTGGCGGCCTCTCGTTCATCCGCCGCTTGCGGCTGCACGACACGCGCACGCCGATCCTCGTGTTCAGCATGCACAACGACCCGTTTATCGTGAGCCGCGCGCTGAAGATCGGCGCCAACGGCTACATTCTGAAGGACACATCAGGCGAAGAGATCGTCAAGGCCTTCGAGCATATCCGCGACGGAATACCTTATCTCAGCCACGAGCTGGCTTCTGAGGTCGCCTTCATGGAAGCCCGCGGCCGGACCAGCAATCCGCTGCGGTCCATCACCGAACGTGAGCTTCAGATCCTGTCGTTGCTTGCCGAAGGCAAGCCCTACGCTCAGATCGCAGCCGACCTGCATGTCAGCTACAAGACGATCGCCAACACCTGTAGCCAACTCAAGCCCAAACTTGGCGTACACTCCTTGCCCGAGCTGATGCGTATCGCCATCGAGCATTTGCCTTCCATGCCGAGCAAGGCCCTGAAGGAATAGGCTCAGGCCAGAGACGGCGGCTAGTCTGGCGCGGGGCGCCCTGATGAGCGGCCCTGAGAACACGGTCTGATAAAAAAGGCCGGAGCCCGATTTGTCGGTCTCCGGCCAGTTTGCAGGCGGGGGGTAAGAAGAGAAGCGGCCGGTTAGCCGCCGATCCGCGCGGTGCCGGAGCGGCCGTCATTACGCACCCAGCGGACGTTGCTGCCGTTGCGGCTGAGCTTGTAGCAATAGGTCTGGCCTTCCATCCACGTGTACCACTTCTGGCACAGCTGATCGCCGTCGACCCACCACTTGCCGCGGTCCGAGGAGCCATCGCCGCGAGCAAGCGCCGCCGCAACGGTGCCCATGCTGCCCTTCATCGTGCCGCTCGGCGAATACTGGACCGGCAGCTCGAAGCCGGAAATGTTCAGAAAAACGGTCTTGCCACTGACTGCGCCGCGAAGCGCATCGCCCGAAAGGGCCTGGGCATTGGCCTGCACGGCGCCAAGGGAAAGCGTAGCGACGGCAGCGACGGTCATGAGAGCGGTCTTCAACATCGGATCATCCTCCAACTCTGATGCGCCTTCCTCACAAGGCGCGGGGTTTATCTCGAAAGAGCGGAAGCGATCCCCCGCTCGACAGGATGGCATTCTTGCAAATCCGCGCTGAACCGAAGCTGAGGGCACTGTTCATCTACCGTTCAGCGAGAAAACTCGGAAGATGGGCCGAAAATTCAGGGTCCGCGGGCGGCAACCGCCTTGCAATTGACATGGAGCGGAGGGTTTAATCGGCTGCAGGAGCATCGTTTCATCCAAACTTCGGAGAGAAGAATGTCGACGAAAGATGCAAGACACACTGCTGCGATGGTTGCCGCCGGCGCCGTCGCTTTGTCGCTCACCGCCTCGAGCGTGGCGATGGCCGAGTCCCAAACCCGCAATGCCGATACTGAAAGGCCGAGCATGACGCGCTCGGCCCAAGGACCGGCCACCAAAGCATCGGCCTCGGAGGCCGGCAGGCTGAGCATGGGCCGTTCCGCGGCGAGTTCGGCCGACCGCGCCGCTCGC
>NZ_LPWD01000262.1 GCF_001723295.1 Methyloceanibacter marginalis | reverse complement strand
GGCCGAGATCTCGCCGGATGTCAGGGCGCGCCATCGATCCCCCAGGATCCTCGCCGAAGCGCTCGCAACCTCACCGAGAACGCCGTTCGCCACGCGCGCTCCCGCGTCGTCATCGAAGCCACGCACGATGGCGCCACGGCACGCATCGCGATCGCCGACGACGGTCCGGGCATCCCCATCGAGCAGCAGGATGAGGTGCTCGACCGCGGCGCCCGCCTCGATTCCACGAGTGCGGGGTCGGGGCTGGGACTTGCGATCGTCAAGGATATCGCGGAGATCTGGGACGCGGAGCTATCGTTTGAGACAACGGCTCAAGGCTTCACCGCGGTCCTTGCGATCCCGGCCGTGGCAGCGAACAGCACGGTGGTACCGCTCACCAAGCGCAACGGCTAGGTCTTCGCCTCGTCAACGGCTTCCGGCAGCTCGACGGTTTGCACGAGCCCGCCGCCCGGACGGTTGGCGATTTCGATGCGCCCGCCCGCCCGGCTCACGATCTCGTAAGCGATGGTCATTCCGAGCCCGGCGCCCGGAATATCCTGGCGGCGCGCCCGGTCGGCCCGGAAGAAGGGCTCAAACACCTGGTGAATGAGATCCTCCGGGATGCCGGGGCCGTCGTCCTCGATGACGATGCGCGCCATGGTACCGCTGCCGTTCACGCTGACCCGCGCCCGAACGCCGTGGGTCGCCGCGTGATGATCAGGTTGCGCAGCGCGCGGTTCAGCTTGAAGCGGCTCGCCCGTATCGTGACAGGGCGCAAGTTCACGCCGGTCACGTCGAGGCTCTGCTCCTTGAGGTCGGCGCAGATGTCGCCGACCAGCTCATCGAGCCTGATGCGTTCCGGCGCCGCGGCGCCGGTCTCTTCGCGCACGAGCATGATGGCGCTGTCGCCGATACGCTCGAGCTCGTCGAGATCGTTGAGCCATTTGCCGCGCTCCTCCTCTTCCGGCACGAACTCGGCCCTGAGCCGCATGCGCGTGATCGGCGTGCGCATATCGTGACCGGCGGCGGCCACAAGCCGCATGCGGCTCTCCATGGAGCGCTTCAGCCGGGCCGAGAGAGAATTGAGCGCCTTGGCCGTGGCCCGCACCTCCGCCGGACCCCGTTCGGGCAGTTCCGGCATCAGCCCGTCGGGACCGACCGAGGCCACCGCGTCTTCCAGGAACACAAGCGGCCGCACCATGCGGTTGGCCACGAACACGGCGATGACAGTGGCGCCGAGCGCGATCACCGTCAGCCATCTGACCAAAGCCGTCCAGGGCGGACCGGGCGGCGGCATGCCGGAGGTCGGCATCCACAGCCACCCGTCCTCGACGGGGACCGAGACGATCAGCGGTGCCTCGTGTCCGTCGCGCGATATTGTGACCGGGAGATCGAGGCCGCGCGCCGTCAGAACCTCGCGCAAACCCTCGGTCGATTGCTTGTAGATTTGCCCGGGCGCGGGCTCCTGTTTCAGCGTCACCACGCCGGGAGCTTCCTTGATGAGCCCCAGCACCAGTTCGACTTGCTGCGCCGTTCCCTCGAGCGCGCGCTCGGATCGCTGCGGCGGGCCCAGGAGATAGAAGAGCACGACCGTCAGGAGGCCGACGACCGAGACGATCGCAACGACCAGAAGCACTGCGATCTTGACGCGGAGGGTATTCACGCCTGCCCGTCCCCCATCTCGACCTTGGCGGCGAGCTGATAGCCGCCGTTCCGCACCGTCTTGATGAGGTGCGGATCTTTGCCGCCGAGCTTGCGGCGCAGGCGGCTCACCAGAACGTCGACAGAACGGTCGAAACCGTCGCCCTCGCGGCCGCGCGTAAGATCGAGCAACTGATCGCGCGACAGAACGCGGCCGGGGCGGTCGAGAAACGTTTTGAGCAGATCGAACTCCGCGCCCGTCAGATCAACGTCCTGGCCTTCATCGTTGGTCACCCGTCGCAGCTGCGGATCGGCCGTGAAGCCTTCGAAGCGGTAGACTTTGAGGTCGCTCGGTTCGGGAACCGTCTCGGACCGGCGGCGCAGAACGGCACGCACCCGCGCGATCAGCTCCCCGGGGATTGAAGGCTTGCCGAGATAATCGTCGGCGCCGATCTCGAGGCCGATAATGCGATCGACATCCTCCTTCAGCGCCGTCAGGAGAATAATCGGGACGGTGGAACGCTGCGCCCGCAAGTCCCGGCAGGCGTCGAGGCCCGAGCCGTCGGGCAACATCACGTCGAGCACGATCAGATCGACCTGATGCGTTGCCAGCTGATCGCGCAGCTCCTGGCAGCTGGCGGCCAGCAGCACGCGAAAGCCCTGGCTCTCCACATACGCGCGAGGAGCTTGCGGATTTCGGGGTCGTCATCGACGACGAGTATGCGGGGCGTGGCGGTCATTGAATTCGCCTCCTTCTAGCCTCGCCCGGCGCCGGCCACGAGAGGAATCTTGTAACGAAATCCGTCCGTCTCCGGGCCAGCAATGTTTCGACATAAAACTCGCTCCCGCAGCAACGTTCGGATACGCGCGGACCAAGAAGGGCAACGAAGAGACCGTAGGTAAGAGCCTGACACCAATAACTTGAGGATGCTGCAAAATGAAGTTCTCCAAAAGGATGGCCTCGATCGCCGTTGTCGCTGTGCTCAGTATCGCAGGCCTCACGGCGGTGACCCTGGCGGCCGGCCACGATGGGCGCTGGAGCCAAAGTGCCTGGGCCGGTGAAGGCAAGAAAATGTGCGACCGCGGTGAGGACCGCAAATACGGCAAGCATGGCCGTCGCGGGCACCACGGCCCAATGGACCCTGACTACCTGGCCAAGAAGCTGAGCGTCATGGAGACTGAGATCGGCATCCGCGCCGATCAGCTCGACACCTGGCGCGATTCACCGACGCGCTGCAAGCAACCCTGAAGCGGCCCATGCGTCCCGGCGGTCCCGGCATGACGGCGCCTGGCGACACCACCGAGGCGTTCTCGTTGGCCGAGGCTTCGCCGACAGGTCGATCGAGCGTGCCCAGAACGCCGAGAAGCTGAAGGCGGCGATCGGTGCGCTCCGCACCACACTCACCGCGGAGCAGCTCGATAAGGTCAAGGAGATCGAAGCGCGCGTTCGGGCCCGCATGGCCATGCACCGCGGCTGGCGGCACGGTCCACATGGCGGCCCCGGCGATAAGGGTCCTCACGGCAAGGGCCCGCATGGCAAGGGTCCGCATGGCGGCCCGTCCCAGGCCGGTCCTGACGGCGGTCCCGATAACGGCCCTGGCGACACGCCGGACGAAGGCGAAGAGGACTAATGCGCCTCCCCAGTAGCCGTGCTCTCCGCGGCTAGAAGCGCAGGAAGGCGGGAGCTTAGGCTCCCGCCTTTTTTTGCGGGCTATTTCGCGGCCGGCATCGGCACCGCATTGGCGAATAGGTCCTCGCCCCAGGGGTGGAGCCGGCGGCCGAAATCGGACTCCGTATGGATGCCCTGGCCTTTCCGCGCCTCCCATTTGGCCCCGTAGGTCTCGTAGGGAAAATGCTGCACGTAGTAGTCGCACGTCTCCTCCCAATGGGCGACCGACAGCGACTTGCCGTAATGCTGGCAATAGAGGTCCGTCTCGACTGCCGTCATGCCACGCGGCGTGCGCCCGTCGCCCTCGGCGAAGCCGATCTCCGGCCGGTTGCGCCACAGCATGAGAATGTCGCGCTGCTCCGGGCCGTAAAACGTGCGGAAATCCAGCAGCCGCTGGTCGGAGGTGTAGGGTGCGTGATCCTCCGGCGTCATATAGGCGTCGAATAGGCGGACGCGGACCGCGTCCGTTTCGTCCGTGAGGCCGGCGAGGAACCCGCGCAGATCTCCGGTCACCCGCTCGTCCGGGTCGAAGCAGAACATCCAGTCATGTGGCAGCTCCGCGCGCGCATGTCGAGCAAGAGCCCGCGATGGCGGCCTTCGGCGCGCTTCCGCGCGTCTACGTCCCGCTCCCACGCCTGGTTGGCGACGATCAGCGCGACCTTGGGATGGGCGCGCAAGACCTCGACCGTCTCGTCGGTGCTGGCGTCGTCATAGGCGACGATCGCGTCCACATGGGCGCCGAGATAGTCGAGCGTGTCGGGCAGGATCAGCGCCTCGTTGCGCATGCGCGTCATGGCGACGAGGGCGTGATTCTGACCAAGCAGCGCTTCATTGCCGGTGATGACCTGCTCGGTGTCGCGGAGCGGCCAGCGCGTGACGTCGCGGGTCACGCCCAGAAGCGGTCGATCACCGCCACGATCCAAATCAGCGCGGTCAGCGCGATGACGCAGAACACGCCGGCCGAGGCCAGATCCTTGGTGACCTTGATGGCCTCGTGCTTCTCCGGGTGCAAATGATTGCACAACCGTTCGATCGCGGTGTTGAGGAACTCGGCGGCGAGAAGCAGGATCAGGCTCCCCATCAGCGCCGCCCAGATCCAAAGATTTGTGGCGAGGAAGAACGAGACCGGCAGCGCAATGAGGACGAGAAACGCCTCCTGCTTGATGGCCGCCTCGGTCGCCAGTCCCTCGCGAAAGCCGCCAACCGTGTTCAGAAACGCACGGCCGATGCGCGCGAGACCGCCTTTGCCAGGCAGCGCCGATTGCTCTTGCAAATGCTTGTACTCGGTACCGTCCGTCGGGGCATCCATGGGAGGACCTTTCGAGGTCAAGCCGCCGTCAGCTTTTGCAGCACATCGTCGGACACGTCGAAATTGGCGTAAACTTGCTGCACATCATCCAGTTCTTCAAGCGCGTCGATCATGCGCAGAAGCTTCTCGCCGGCTTCCTCGTCGATCGGCACATCGGTCTTCGACCGCCACAGGATCTGCATGGTGCGGGCCTCGCCGAAACGGTCCTCCAGCGCTTTGCCGACCTGGTGCAGTTCGTCCGGGTTGCAATAGACCACATGCCCCTCGTCGGTGGTCTCGACATCGTCGCCGCCGGCCTCGATGGCCGCTTCCAGCATCGCGTCGGCGGTCGCCCTGTCCAGATCGAAGGCGATGGCCCCCAGCCGGTCGAAATTGAAGGAGACCGCGCCCGTCTCACCCAAATTGCCGCCATGCTTTGCGAAGATGGAGCGCACCTCGCTGGCTGTGCGGTTGCGGTTGTCGGTCAGCGCCTCGACGATGACGCCGACCCCGGCCACGCCGAATCCCTCGTAGCGGACCTCCTCGAAATTGTCGCCGCCCGCCTCCTGGCTCTTCTTGATGGCCCGGTCGATATTGTCGTTGGGCATGTTCTGGGCCCGCGCCGCCTGGATCGCCGTCCTGAGTCGCGGGTTCATGGCCGGATCCGGCAGCCCCATCTTCGCCGCGGTGGTGATCTCGCGGGCGAGCTTTGAGAAGAGCTTGGCGCGCTTCTTATCCTGGGCGCCTTTGCGGAACTGGATGTTCTTGAATTTGGAATGGCCTGCCATGGCCTGTTCCCTAGTCGTTTCGGGCCCGCGCGGTCAAGACCCGCAACTCCGGCGCTGCTGGGATGGGGCGAGAGAC
>NZ_LPWD01000261.1 GCF_001723295.1 Methyloceanibacter marginalis | reverse complement strand
CGCGGCGCGACGACGGCGAGGATTTCGGGGCCTCGCTGCCGGACTTCGTCACGCCGGAGTTCGTGCGTGAAGAGGTGGCGCGGGCCGGGCCATCATCCCGGCCAACATCAATCATCCCGAGTCCGAGCCGATGATCATCGGCCGCAACTTTTTGACGAAGATCAACGCCAATATCGGCAACTCCGCGGTGACGTCGTCGGTCGAGGAAGAGGTGGAGAAGATGGTGTGGGCGACCCGCTGGGGCGCCGACACGGTCATGGATCTCTCCACCGGCCGCAACATCCACACCACGCGCGAATGGATCATCCGGAACGCCGCCGTGCCCATCGGCACGGTGCCGATCTACCAAGCCTTGGAGAAGGTCGACGGCGATCCGGTCAAGCTCGACTGGGAGGTCTACAAGGACACCCTGATCGAGCAATGCGAGCAGGGCGTCGACTACTTCACCATCCATGCGGGCGTGCGCTTGCGCTACATCCACCTGACCGCCGACCGGGTCACCGGCATCGTGTCACGCGGCGGCTCGATCATGGCCAAATGGTGCCTGGCCCATCACAAGGAGAGCTTCCTCTACGAGCGCTTCGAAGACATCTGCGAGATCATGCGCAAATACGATGTCAGCTTCTCGCTCGGCGACGGCTTGCGGCCCGGCTCCATCGCCGACGCCAACGACCGCGCCCAGTTCGCCGAGCTCGAGACGCTGGGCGAGCTCACCAAGGTCGCCTGGGAGCATGGCTGCCAGGTGATGATCGAGGCCCGGGCCATGTGCCGCTGCACAAGATCAAGATCAACGTGGAGAAGCAGCTTAAGGAATGCGGCGAGGCGCCCTTTTATACTCTTGGCCCGCTGGTGACCGACATCGCGCCGGCCTACGACCACATCACGTCTGCTATTGGCGCCGCGATGATCGGCTGGTTCGGCACGGCCATGCTTTGCTATGTGACGCCGAAGGAGCACTTAGGCTTGCCGGACCGGGATGACGTGAAGCAGGGTGTGATCGCCTACAAGATCGCCGCGCACGCCGCCGACCTCGCCAAGGGCCATCCAATTGCCGTGGAGCGGGACGACGCGCTGTCCGAAGCGCGCTTCGGCTTCCGCTGGGAGGATCAGTTCAACCTGTCGCTCGATCCGGAGACGCGCGCGCCTATCACGACGAGACGCTGCCCAAGGAGGTCCACAAGCTCGCCCATTTCTGCTCCATGTGCGGACCCAAATTCTGCTCCATGGAGATCACCCGCGAGGTGCGCGACTACGCCGCAAAGCTCAACGACAAGAACATGCTCTCGAGCAGCGAAGCGGTAGAGCAAGCAAGACAGCAAGGCATGGACGAGATGAGCGAGAAGTTCCGCGAACTCGGCAGCCAAGTCTACGTGGCGGAGGAGTAGGGGCCCGACGACACCTAGAGAGCCCGCGATTCGATTCGCTCCCGGTCAATGCCCCAATAGATCAAGCCATTTTGCGTCATTTGGCCCCTTGCACAGCCGGCTTTCCTAAGCCATGACTCTAGTGCCTGCGGTACCGGGCCCCTCTGGCAAGCGAGGCTGGCGCGCTTGTGATGTCGGACCGCCCTGTCGAGGTCTCGCTGGCTGTAAGCATTTCATCATATGGAGTTTCTCTTCCTGGACGTTCTGGGGAAGCCCGCTTGGATGTGGGCTGTCTTCCTGGGTGTTGTTCTCACGCTGGTTGTTTTCGACCTGGGCCTGCTGCATCGGCGGCCGCGCGAGATCGGCATTGCGGAGAGCCTGACCCTGTCGGCTTGCTACATTGCTCTCGCGCTCGGCTTCGGTGCCTGGGTGTGGTGGGAGCTCGGCCGGCAGGCCGGCGTGGAATATCTGACGGGCTTTCTCATCGAGAAAAGTCTCGCGATGGACAACGTCTTTGTCATCGCGATGATCTTCGGCTATTTCGCCATCCCCCGAATCCATCAGCACCGGGCTTTGCTGTACGGCATTCTCGGCGTGCTCGTGCTCCGCGGCATCATGATCGGCGCCGGCGTGGCGCTCGTCAGCAATTTCGAATGGGTGCTGTACCTGTTCGCGGCCTTCCTCATTTTCACCGGCATCAGGATGATGTCCGTGCCGGAGCACAGCTACGATGTCAGCGCCAATCCGGTCCTGAAGTTTCTGCGGCGGCATTTGCGCGTCAGCGAGGAGCACCACGGTCACGCCTTCTTCGTCCGGAAAATGGATTCGGCGACGGGCCGGTCGCTGATCTTCGCAACGCCGCTCTTTCTCGCCCTGGTGATGATCGAATTCGCCGATGTGGTGTTTGCCGTCGATTCCATTCCGGCCATCTTCGCCATCACCACGGACCCGTACATCGTCTACACGTCGAACATCTTCGCCGTTCTCGGCTTGCGGGCGCTCTACTTCGCCCTGGCGGCCATGATCCATCGCTTCGTCTATCTGCGTTATGCGCTCGCCAGCATCCTGGTGTTTGTCGGGGCGAAGGTCTTCGCGGCCGACCTTGCCGGGATCGACAAGCTGCCGCCGGCGCTGTCGCTCACGGTGACGGTTCTGTTGCTGGCGACCGGCATCGCCGCGTCGCTGTGGAAGACGCGGCAGGATGCTGCGCACGCCGACAGGCATTGAGCGGGGCGCGTCGGGCTCCGGCCGCCGCCTTTTGACAGCCCCTTGTTTTGACAGGGCCTTGCCCGCCCAGTACGACTCTGGCGGGGATCCATCGCGCGCTCGACGCTAAGCCGCTGTTCCAAGCGGCGGCGCCGGCACGTGAGACGGGCCTCAGGAAGGCGGCCGAGCCTTATGCCAGGACGCGCATCCGCATCGCGCGCCCCGCTCATGCTCATGATCGGGCCCGGGCGTGTTGCTCGCCGCGACCGGCGTCGGCGCGGGCGACCTCGCCACCAGCAGCTTCGTCGGCGGGCTGCTCGGCACGGCCGTGCTCTGGGCCGTGGTCGTCGGCGCCTTCTTCAAGTTCGTCGTGACCGAGGGGCTCGCGCGCTTTCAGCTGGCGACGGGTGAGACGCTGATCGAGGGCGCGGTCGCCCGCCTCGGCCGCGGCGTCGTCTGGCTGTTCCTGCCCTATCTCCTGCTGTGGTCCTTCTTCGTCGGCTCGGCGCTGATGAGCGCCACGGGCGCACGCTGCACGCGATGCTGCCGGTCTTCGACGATGCCGAGCGCGGCAAGGTCGTGTTCGGCGTGGCGGCGAGCCTCGCCGGCCTCGTGCTCGTCTGGTTCGGCGGCTATCG
>NZ_LPWD01000260.1 GCF_001723295.1 Methyloceanibacter marginalis | reverse complement strand
GCCGAGCGCTCGGGATCTCTCATCACCGCGCGGCTGGCCGGCGAGCAGGCCGCGAGGTCTTTGCCGTCCCCGGAAGTCCGCTCGACCCGCGCGCGGCCGGCACCAACAATCTGCTGAAGCAAGGCGCCACATTGGTCACGGAGGCAAAGGACATCGTCGAAACGCTGGCGCCCATCCTGGGCCGCGGCCCGCTCCCGCCCAGCATAGAACTCGCGTCATGCGACGAGACGGACACGCCCCCGCCGCTCCCCGATATCGCTCAAAGCGACCGCGAGCGCGTCCTGGAGGCGCTCGGTCCAAGCCCCGTCGATATCGACGAGCTTATTCGGGCCACGCGCCTGGAGACGCGGAAGGTCCACATCATCCTGCTTGAGCTCGACCTGGCGGGACGGCTTCAGCGCCACGGCGGCCAGCTGGTCTCGTTGAGCGAGCCCTAGAGGGCGCTAGTCGGCCTTGGCCTTCTCTGTTTTGGCCTCCTCCAGCGCCATGGTGAGCAGATAGGCCAGGAAGGGCATCTGCGCCTCCTGCGCCAGGGACTGCAAGCCCTCGAGCAAGGAGCCAATATATTCGGCGGCCTCCTTCCGGGAGGGCGCGGATTGACCCTTGATGGAATTTGCGCCTACTGGTGGCTCGGCGCGGGACCCTGCCATTCGATTCCGCCTCGCATCGCGCCCATTGGTCACCACCACCGCCTCCACAATTGGCAAGATGCAGCGCCGGTTGCCGTACCAAGAACACCGTTTGGATTAGCGTCTTAGAGTTGTATTTAGTTATTATATACACCCTGAAGTTGTCAATCGTCCGCGCCCTGAATTTGACAGCGGCTGATCGAGACACCATTTTCGCCGCATGCCGGGGTCGATTCCGGTCCCATCGCCCTCAGCCAGACGCATTTTCGCGCGGCTAGGAACATCTCAATGAACATCGTAATCGTTGAATCGCCAGCCAAGGCAAAGACAGTCAACAAGTACCTCGGGTCAGAGTACCGGGTGCTGGCCTCCTATGGGCATGTGCGCGACCTGCCCTCGAAGAACGGCTCGGTCCTGCCCGACAACGACTTCGAGATGCATTGGGATGTCGACCCCAAATCGGCCAAGCGGCTGAATGAGATCGCCCAAGCCGTCAAAGGCGCCGACAAGCTGATCCTCGCCACCGACCCCGACCGTGAGGGCGAGGCCATCTCCTGGCACTTGCTCCAGGTGCTCGACCGCAAGAAATTGCTCGGCAAGATCCCGGTCGAGCGTGTGGTGTTCAACGCCGTCACCAAAGAGGCCGTGCTGGAGGCCATGCGCCATCCGCGCCAAATCGACGAGCCTTTGGTGAACGCCTACCTGGCCCGCCGCGCGCTCGATTACCTCGTTGGCTTCACGCTCTCTCCGGTGCTGTGGCGGAAACTGCCGGGCGCCCGCTCCGCCGGCCGCGTTCAGTCGGTCGCGCTGCGGCTCGTCTGCGACCGCGAGCTCGAGATCGAGCGCTTCAAGGCGCAGGAATATTGGACGATCATCGCCGCGCTCGCCACGGACAAGAACGAGGCTTTCGAGGCACGGCTCGTCTCCGCCGAAGGCGAGAAGCTTGAGAAGTTCGACATTCCGGATGCCGGGAACGCCGAACGCCTGAAGGCGGCGCTCGAAGGCGGACGCTTCACCGTCGCCAAGATCGAGAGCAAGTCTCAGCGCCGTAACCCGGCCGCGCCCTTCACCACCTCCACGCTGCAGCAGGAAGCCTCGCGCAAGCTCGGCTTCTCGCCACGGCAAACCATGCAGCTCGCGCAGCGCCTCTACGAAGGCGTGGACCTTGGCGGCGAGGCCGAAGGTCTCATTACTTATATGCGAACCGACGGCGTGCAGATCGTACCCGAAGCCGTGTCCGCAATTCGCAAGCTCGTGACCGGACTGTACGGCGACCGCTACGTGCCGTCCTCGCCGCGCCAATACGAGACCAAGGCCAAGAACGCGCAAGAGGCTCACGAAGCCATCCGCCCCACCGATTTCAGCAAGGCGCCCGACAAGATCGGCCGTTATCTCGATGCCGACGGGTTGAAGCTCTACAAGCTCATCTGGCAACGCACGCTGGCCAGCCAAGCTTCGAGCGCGGAGATCGAGCGCACGTCCGTGGACATCGACGTCGCAGGCACGGACGGCAAGCCCTATGGCGTGCGCGCCACGGGCTCGGTCATCCGCTTCGACGGCTTCCTCAAGATCTACGAGGAAGGCGTGGACGATGCCGTCGGCGAGGACGGCGCGCTGCCGGCCATGCGCGAAGGCCAAGCGCTCGACCCGCGCGGCATCGAGGCGAAGCAGCATTTCACCGAGCCGCCGCCGCGCTACAGCGAAGCCACCCTCATCAAGAAGTTGGAGGAGCTCGGCATCGGCCGCCCCTCCACCTACGCTTCAACCCTGAACGTGTTGCGCGAGCGCGACTACGTCCGCATCGACAAGAAGCGTCTCTACCCCGAGGACAAGGGACGGCTCGTCACCGCCTTCCTGGAAAGCTTCTTCAAGCGCTACGTGGAGTACGACTTCACCGCGGACCTGGAGGAAAAGCTCGACCTCATCTCGGCGGGCAAGCTCGAATGGAAGGACGTGCTGCGCGATTTCTGGCGCGACTTCATCGGCGCGGTCGACGATATCGGCGATCTCCGCATCACGCAGGTCCTCGACGCGCTCAACGAGTTGCTGGGCCCGCATGTCTTCCCCGACACAGCGACGGCGGCGATCCCCGCGCCTGCCCCTCCTGTGGCGAAGGCCAGCTCAGCCTGAAGGTCGGCAAGTTCGGCGCCTTCGTCGGCTGCTCCAACTATCCCGACTGCCGCTTCACCCGCCAGCTCGCCGAGACCGGCGACAAGGCCGCGTTGGCCGACGGCAAGGTGCTCGGCACCGACCCCGAGACCGGCTTCGAAGTGAGCGTGCGGACCGGCCGCTTCGGCCCCTATATCCAGCTCGGCGAGGCGGAGGGCGGCGAGAAGCCGAAACGCGCCTCAATCCCCAAGGGCACCGATCCGGAGGCCATCGAGCTTGACCGCGCGTTGGCGCTGTTGTCGCTGCCGCGCGAGATCGGCACCCATCCGGAGTCCGGCAAGCCGATCACCGCCGGCTATGGGCGCTACGGGCCTTACGTCCAGAGCGACGGCAAATATGCGTCCCTCAGCACGCCCGAAGAGGTGTTCGAGGTCGGCGCCAACCGC
>NZ_LPWD01000259.1 GCF_001723295.1 Methyloceanibacter marginalis | reverse complement strand
CTTATAGCGGCGCTTGGCCTAAAGGCACAACGCCGTTTGGGGAAAGCGCGGCGATCGCCGCGCGCAGTTCCGGCAATGCCCCAGTGGCCGGTGGCGGGCGGAGGTGACGAGGATGTGCGGGTAGGCCGCCGGGTGCTTGGCAAGCTCTTGGGCGGTCTTGGCGATCACCGCCTCCAGCTCGCTCTGCTTTGGCTTGTCGGCCTTGGTCAGCACGGCCTGATAGGAAACCGCGGTATCGTCCATGAGCTTCATGGTGTCCCGGTCGTTGGGCTTCACGCCGTGCCGGGCATCGATCAGCAGGAACACGCGCTTCAGTTCCCGCCGGCCCTTCAGATAGTCCTCGATCAGCTGGGTCCAGCCTCTGACCGCCGATTTCGGCGCTTTCGCGTAGCCGTAGCCCGGCATGTCCACGAGGTAGAGATCGCCGAGGGTGAAGAAGTTGAGCTCGCGGGTACGCCCCGGCGTCACGGAGACGCGCGCCAGCGTCTTGCGGCTGGTGAGCGCGTTGATCAGGCTCGACTTGCCGACATTCGAGCGGCCGGCGAAGGCGATCTCGGGCCGACCGTCATCGGGAAGCCCGTCGAGGCTGACGACGCCTTTGACGAACTCGCAACCGCCCTTGAACAGCGTCTCGCCGCGGGCAATCTCCTCGGGGCTGAACTCGGGGGTTTCCATGGTCATGGCTTGCCCGCGTTCGCGGGCAAAGACAAGAACGGTGAGCGCCTAAGCCGGGCGGTCCTGGTCGGCCTCGCCTTCCGGCGGCTTGACGGCCTCTTTCTCGGCGCCCTTTTGCTTGGCGGCGCGGCTCGCCCGGCGCGAAGCCTTCGCGCTGCGCTTCTGTTCCGCCTCCTGCTTCGCCGACTTCACCTCTTCGGGCGCGTCCGCGGGCTCTTTCGGCGGCCTGATGCCGAGATTTTCCAGGAGCGGAATATCCACGCCCTGGCGCCACATGATCAAGGACTGCTGGAGGATCGAAAGGGTGTTGTTCCACGCCCAGTAGATCACGAGGCCGGCCGGGAACGAGGCCAGCAGATAGGTGAAGATCACCGGCATCCAGGTGAAGATTTTCTGCTGAATCGGGTCCGGCGGCGCCGGGTTCAGCTTCATCTGGAACCACATGGTGAGGCCCATGATGAGCGGCCAAGCGCCGATCATCAGGAAGGCCGGCGGGTCCCAGGGGATGAGGCCGAACAGGTTGAAGACGCTGGTCGGGTCCGGCGCCGACAGATCCTGGATCCAACCGAAGAACGGCGCGTGCCGCATTTCGATGGTGACGAACAGCACCTTGTAGAGCGCGAAGAACACCGGGATCTGCACCAGGATCGGTAAGCAGCCCGCCGCCGGGTTCACCTTCTCCGTCTTGTAGAGCTCCATCATCGCCTGCTGCTGGCGCATGCGGTCGTCGGAATAGCGCTCCTTGATCTTTTGCATCTCGGGCGCGAGCTTCTTCATCCGGCTCATCGACACGTAGGACTTGTTGGCGAGCGGGAAGAACACGAGCTTGATCAGCACCGTGACGATGAGGATCGAGACACCGAAATTGCCGACCAGCCGGTAGAAATAGTCGAGCGCGTAGAACATCGGCTTGGTCAAAAAGTAGAACCAGCCCCAGTCGATCAAGAGGTCGAATTTGGGAATCTCGTAGGCCGCCGCATAGCCGTCGACCACGTTCACTTCCTTGGCCCCGGCGAACACTTGCCCGGACACTTCCGCTGTCTCGCCAGGCGCCACCGACAGCGGCCCCATCAAATAGTCGGTCTGAAAGCGCTGACGGTCGCCGGTGTCGCTGCCGGCGAACTTCGCCTCGAAAGGCTTGCCTTGCTCGGGAACGACCACCGTCGCCCAATATTTGTCGGTGATGCCGAGCCAGCCGCTCTGGCTCTTGAAGGTGGCGGGCTCGTCTTCCAACGCACTCGAGTAGCTGATCTCCTCGAGCCCGTCGTCGACCACGCCGATCAGACCTTCATGCAGGATGTAGAAGCCCTGGACATGGGGAAGTTCGTGGCGCGACACGAGGCCATACGGATAAAGCGTGACGGCGGACGGGCCTGTGTTGGTCACCTTGTCGTCGACGGTGAACATGTACTTGTCGTCGATCGAAATCGTGCGCGTGAATTTGAGGCCCGCGCCGTTGTCGTAGGTGAGAGTGACGGGCGAATTCGGGGTCAGCGTGCCTTGGCCTTCCGCCGTCCATACGGTGTCGCCGGTGGGAAGGGTCATGTCGCTGCCGCCTGATCCGACAAAGCCC
>NZ_LPWD01000258.1 GCF_001723295.1 Methyloceanibacter marginalis | reverse complement strand
GGCGGGTGAAGGCACGCTGATGACCTTCTCGCCGGACCCGCGCAAGAACCCCGCCGCCGCCGACGCGTCGCGCGCCTGAAGGAAAAGGGCATCGGAGCCCGAGGCTACGTGCTCTACACCTACGCCGCGATCCAGGCTGGAAGGAGGCGGCCGAGAAAGCCGGCACCACCGACACCGCGGCCGTGGTCAAGGCACTCAACGAAGGCGAGTTCGACACCGTGATCGGGAAATTCCGCTTCGACGAGCACGGCGATCCGAGCCTGCCGCCCTATGCGGTCTATCGCTGGGCCGATGGGAACTACGAGCAGATCGAGGACGGGGCGCCCTCGCCCGCGGGCTGATCTAGCTCTTCTTGGCGGCTGCGTCCTCGGCCTTGAACTGGGCCTCGAGCTGCTCCTCGAACTTCACCAGGTCTTCCGGCACCGGCATGCCGAACGCGCGCATCTCGTTCAGCCTCTCGCGAATCTGCAAGTAAAGCTCGTGGCGGTCCTCGGGCTGGTTCTCCATCTGGTTGATGAGCAGCGCGAGTTCGGCCTTGAGATCCTCGAATGCCATGACGGGGTGCCTCCTTTTGACCGGCGCCGGATCGGACCATAAACGGTGCGAGGCGGCAAGCCTTGTCGCCTCCGCGCATTGCAGTCCGGACATTTCCCTTGCATAGTCCTCTCCTGCCGAGGGGCTTGGAGGGAAAGCGGCGATGGAACAACTGACGTTCAGCAAGGTGGTCGGCTTCGTGTTGGCGGCGGCCTTCGCGATCGTGATCGGGGTCTGCATGTGGGCGCTGATGGTCGGCGACTTATGAATACCGTCATGAACGCCCAGACGCAGCACACGGTCCGCATCGTCGGATTCGCCGGCCTGCTCGCAGCGCTCGTCACCTGGTGGTGCGCCCGCTTCACGGCGCGCCGCGGTTTCCTCGTGCGCATGCTGTTCGCGCTGTTCATCTTCATCGTGGCGTTCTGCAGCTTCGGCGGCCTGCTCCGCTTCATCTACATCCACGCCATCTATCCGAGCCAGCAGGACTGGTCGCTGTCGGGCATGTATCTGGCCTCGCTCAACGACTTCTATACCTTCCTGCTCGACATGATGATCCCGCCCCGCCCGGGCTATCTTGGGCTCGCCGTGGCCGCGGCCATCTATGTCGCCCTGTTCGGGCCCGCGAGCGAGAACTGTTGAAATTTAAGTCTTTCGGCAAGCTCGCGTTTGAGTGGCCTCCGCGTTCTGCTAGACCTGTCCTCTCGCCGGAGGTCCCTCCGGGAAAGGCTTGAACGACCAGCATGATTCCGCGCTACAGCCGCTCCGCGATGACCGCCATCTGGGAGCCCGAAAACAAATTCAACATCTGGCTGAAGATCGAGGTCTACGCGGCCGAGGCCATGGTCGAGCTCGGTCTGATCCCCAAAGAGGCCGCGGAGGCCGCGAAGGCGCGTGGCGGCTTCGACATCGACCGCATCGACGAGATCGAGCGGGAGGTGAAGCACGACGTCATCGCCTTCCTCACCTCGGTCGCCGAGCATGTCGGCCCCGAGGCGCGCTACCTCCATGCCGGCCTCACATCCTCGGACGTGCTCGACACGTGCTTCAACGTGCAGCTCACCGAAGCCGCCGATATCCTCATCGCCGATCTCGACGCCCTGCTTCAAGCGCTCAGACCCCGCGCCTTCGAGCACAAGGACACCGTCACCGTCGGGCGCAGTCACGGCATCCATGCCGAGCCGACCACGTTCGGGCTGAAGCTGGCGCAAGCCTATGCGGAATTCGCCCGCAATCGGGACCGCATGGTGCGCGCCCGCGAGGAGGTCGCCACCTGCGCCATCTCGGGAGCGGTCGGCACGTTCGCCCATGTGGACCCGCGCGTGGAAGCCTATGTCGCCGGCAAGCTCGGGCTCAAACCGGAGCCGATCTCCACGCAAGTGATCCCCCGGGACCGGCACGCGGCCTATTTCACGACGCTTGCGGTGATCGCCAGCTCCGTGGAGCGGATCGCCACGGAGATCCGCCACCTCCAACGCACCGAGGTGCTGGAGGCGGAAGAGTTCTTCTCCAAAGGGCAAAAGGGCTCCTCCGCCATGCCCCATAAGCGCAACCCCGTGCTGTCGGAGAATTTGACCGGGCTTGCCCGCGTGGTGCGCGGTTATGCGCTGCCTGCGCTCGAGAACGTCGCGCTTTGGCACGAAAGAGACATTTCACACTCCTCGGTCGAGCGGATGATCGGGCCCGACGCGACGGTGACCCTCGATTTCGCGCTTCATCGCCTCACTGGTGTTATCAAGGGGCTCGTGGTCTATCCCGAGCGCATGCGCGCCAATATGGACCGCCTCGGCGGGCTCATCCATTCCCAGCGCGTGCTGCTGGCGCTGACCGCCGCCGGCGTCAGCCGCGAGGACGCCTATCGCCTCGTCCAGCGCAACGCGATGAAGGTGTGGCAGGAGAACAAGGATTTCCTCACCGAACTCCTCGCCGATCCCGACGTGACACGCGTGCTGCCGGATGACGTGCTCCGCGATCAGTTCGATCTCGGCTATCACACCAAGCATGTGGACGAGATCTTCAAGCGCGTCTTCGGCTAGAGACTAGCGCGGGCCGAACAGACCGCGCCGCCTTGTCTCGACAGGCTGCGTGTCGAACTCGCTCGGGGGGCCGGCATAGCCTCGCTGCCCGTACTTGGCGTAATTGCCGAACTGGTCGTAGTAGCGCCTGCCGCCATAGCCCCAGAACCCCGGGGTATAGCCGTAAGGCGGGAGAGCGAGCGGCACGTTGTAGTCGTAGGCGTTCTCCTCGCCTTTGCGAACGCGGATGAAGCGGAGATAGCTCGTCTGCACGTAGCCGCCGGCGACCTGGCACCAGCCCTTCTTGCAGCCCTTGGCATCGACCGTCTGCGACACGCCGATCAGGCCGAGCACCTTGGCGTCGACGCTTGGCGTCGCATGAATACTTGCGGGCCGCGTGGCCACCGCAGTGGCGGCGAGCGCCGTGCCCGGCAAGACCAGGCCCGCGGTAAGCAGGATCGCGATCTTTAGGGAAGTCATCATCGCCTGCTCCTTGGCCGCTCACGCGACCTACAGGCTATGTAGGAAGAAAGGCGATCGGGGCCAAGACGGCTAGTCGCGGTAGGTGGTGGAGTCCTCGTAGGAACTCCGGAGGTCTGCGCTGATCCCCTGGATGTCGCGTCCGCGATGGGCCCGCCGCCGTCGCCATAGGCACCGCTGCCGTGGAAAATGTGCGGCATGTAGCGGTAGCGGTTCCGCTCCTGCGCCATCATGAAGAAGCGCTTGCGGTAGAAGCTTGGCGAGATCGCCGTATAGGGCGGCATGTCGTAGTACCAGTCGGCCTTGGGATAATGCCCCGCGCGATAGGGATAAGGCGGGAAGATGGGCCAGATTTCCGGCTCCAGGACCTCGACGGTCCCCGTGATCAGATAGCGCTGGCTGGCATAGCCGCGATAGCCGTTCCAGACGACGCCGCACCAACCGTCCCGGCAGCCCTTGATGTCGACCCGCGCGCCCGCGGGCATCGCGGCGATGAGGTAATAGTTGGTGCCCGGTCCTTCGCGCAAGGACAGCGCCGTGGCCGTC
>NZ_LPWD01000257.1 GCF_001723295.1 Methyloceanibacter marginalis | reverse complement strand
GCCTCGCTCAGCGTGAGCGGGGTGTCATCGCGCAGGCGCGCCCACTCAGCACGCGAATAGGTCGCGTAAGGTGAGAAGGCGACGGCGGGCCGGGGGTTCATGACAGGGACGGGGTGCGCGTCGGCTAGACCGGCGCGGCCTTTCGGCGTTTCTCCTCGGCCTCGCCCATGCGCCGCTCCAATTCTTCACGGACCTCATCGAGCGTGACCTCGCGCGATTCCAGCAACACGAGCAGATGGTAGAGCAGGTCCGCGGTCTCGGAGATGAGCGCTGCCCTGTCCTGCGCCACGGCGGCAAGCGCCACCTCGACCCCTTCCTCGCCGACCTTCTTGGCGGGCTTGATGGGCTCCGCCAAGAGTTGCTTGGTGTAGGAGTCTTCGGCGCTCGCGTTGCGGCGCTCTTTGATGATGGCCGCCAGCTATCCAATGCATCCATGCTCATGCCCTGGCTCATACACTGCGGAAGGGGCGGTGGGAATAGGCCGAACGGCCAAGGTTAAGGATCGAGCCGCATCGGCAGCCCGGCGTCGGCCATGAACTGCTTCGCCTCGCCGATCGTGTGCTCGCCGTAATGGAAGATCGAGGCGGCGAGCACGGCCGAGGCATGACCGTCGCGTACGCCGTCGACGAGGTGCTGCAAGGTGCCGACGCCGCCGGACGCGATCACCGGCACGGAGACCGCATCCGCAATGGCGCGGGTCAGTTCGAGATCGAAACCGGCCCGTGTGCCGTCCCGGTCCATCGAGGTGAGCAGGATCTCGCCGGCGCCGAGCGACACCACCTCTTCGGCATAAGCGATTGCCTCGATGCCGGTCGGCTTACGGCCGCCGTGGGTGAAGATCTCGAAACGCGGCGCCTTGCCGTTGGCGCCGGCGCGCTTGGCGTCGATGGCGACGACGATGCATTGCGCCCCGAATTTCTCCGCCGCCCGGCGCACGAGTTGCCGGTCCGTCACCGCCGCGGTGTTGATCGACACTTTGTCGGCGCCGGCTTCCAGCAACGCGCGTACGTCTCCGGTCGAGCGCACGCCGCCGCCGACCGTAAGCGGCATGAAGCAGCGCTCCGCCGTGCGACGAACAATGTCGAGTATCGTGCCGCGCTTTTCGTGGCTCGCCGTGATGTCGAGAAAGCAGAGCTCGTCCGCGCCCGCCTCGTCATAGGCGGTAGCGGCCTCGACCGGATCGCCGGCGTCTTGCAGATCGACGAAGTTCACGCCTTTGACGACGCGGCCTTCCTTCACGTCGAGGCAGGGGATGACGCGGACTTTCAGCATGAGGGCTCTTTAGCTGGCCGGTGTTTGCGAGAGATCACAAAGGTGACCGCCGCGGCCACCGCCCAGAGCGCAAGCAATGCGCCGCCGATCGGCAGCGTCAGATACGAGTACCAGATCAGAAAGCCGAGGTCGTAGAACATCTGCCCATAGTCGTGGCCGCCGATAACGCATGGGATCACGTGGTGAAGATCGACCTGGCACCCAAGGCCTTCGGCAATCAACTGACTCACGACGGCGACAAGCGCAGGCCCAAATGTGAAGAGCAGAATCAGCACCAGCAGGACGATGAACACGGTACGGGCCCGCATCAATATTGTCCCGTCGCGCCGTGGCGGGCGTAGCGCTCGGCGATCAGGGTGAGTGCCTCTTTCGCGTCGAGCCGCCCGTCATAGAGCGCGCGGCCCGTGATCGCCCCGTCGAGCTTTGCGAAGCGCGGTTCGAGGAGCCGTTTGATGTCGTCAAGCGAGGCAAGGCCGCCGCTGGCGATGACAGGGATCGAGACCGTCTCGGCGATCGCAAGCGTCGCACCGAGATTGAGGCCCTCCAGCACGCCGTCTCGGGAAATGTCGGTGTGGATGATCGCCGCCACGCCCGCGTCCTCGAAGCTGCGGGCCAGATCGAGCGCGGTCATCTCTGATGTTTCCGCCCAGCCTTCGATCGCCACCCTGCCGTCGCGCGCGTCGATCCCCACCGCGATGCAGCCGGGGAAGTCGTGCGCCGCTTTACGCACCAGATCGGGATCGCGCACCGCCGCGGTGCCCAAAATCACGCGGTCGATGCCCTTGTCGAGCCACATGGCGATGGTGTCGAGGTCGCGGATGCCGCCGCCGAGCTGGATGGGCAGGTGGGTCGCCGCGAAGATCGCCTCGACCGCGGCGCCGTTCACCGGCTTGCCCTCGAAGGCACCGTTGAGATCGACCACGTGCAGCCACTCGAAGCCTTGGTCCTCGAACTCTTTGGCTTGCGCGGCCGGATCGGCGTTGAACACGGTTGCTTGGTCCATTTCGCCCTGGACCAGCCGCACGCATTGTCCGTCTTTCAGATCGATGGCGGGAAACAGGATCATGCGACCTCTACGGCATCCATTTCAGAAAATTGGCGATGAGCGCCAGTCCGAGCCTCTGGCTCTTCTCCGGGTGAAACTGGCTGCCGGCCATGTTGGCGCGCGCCACGAACGCGGTCACCTCTCCCCCATAGTCCGTTGTGGCGACGAGAGAATCCTTATCTTCCGGCACGAAGTGATAGGAGTGCACGAAATAGGCGTGCAGGCCTTCGGCGCCCGTCGGAATCCCGTCGAACAGTTTGTGCTCGCGCGCAAGCGTGAGCGTGTTCCAACCCATATGGGGGATCTTGAGCGAAGGATCGTTCGGCTCGATGGCGCGGACCTCGCCGCCGATCCAATCGAGCCCCGGCGTCACGCCATGCTCCAAGCCGCGCGTGGCCATGAGCTGAAGTCCGACGCAAATACCGAGAAACGGCGTGCCCCGCTCCTGCACGGACTCTTCTAACGCCTCGATCATGCCGGAGACCGCCGCCAGCCCCGCCTTGCAATCGCGACGCGCGACGCCCGGCAGCACGACCCGTTCGGCGGAGAGCACCTCGTCCGGCTCGGCCGTGACCTTGATGGAGAGCTTCGAGTCCTGCTCCCGCGCCGCCCGTTCGAAGGCCTTGGCGGCGGAGTGGAGATTGCCCGAGCCGTAATCGATGATGGCGACGTGCATGACTTACGCTCGCGGAAACGATCCGATGACTTCGTCGCCGCCGCTCGGCCGCGTCGGCGTCAGCGCGGCGCCCTTCGCGCCCCCCGTCACGGG
>NZ_LPWD01000256.1 GCF_001723295.1 Methyloceanibacter marginalis | reverse complement strand
AGCAGCCAGGCGCCGAAGGTGTCGAACTCGCGGACACCGCCCATTGATCGATCGACATGTTTTTGGCTTTGGGCGCTTCGCCCGCGACGCCTTCGACCAGGGCTTCGAGTTCGCCCGCATGCGGGGCGGTCCACGAGCCGCCGGCGGCAAGCTCCAGCCGTTCCCCCACCAATTTATGTGTCAGCAAAGCCTCGCCCATGGCAATTCGCTCCTGGCCGCTCGAAGTCCTCCCGCCCCGAGGGTCGCCCCTGCGAGGCCGGTCATGATTCGGGCTTAGACTAGCTGCGAACTAGCTGCGGGTCAGGTTGATCGACACCCTTTGCAGGGGGCTCCCGGAGGTTGCGATCGAGACGCTCTGGCGGGAGCTGCTGTAATTGACGACCATGCTGCCGCGGATCGAGCCCGAGACGGTGATGCTGATCCTGCCGGGCTTGGCGGTTCCGCTTGCGCTGCCCGAGGCGTTATAGGTCCGCTCTTCCCAATTGCCGGTGATGCGGGTGCCGCTCAGGCTGAGCTTGCTCCGGATCTCGACATTGGAGCTGTCTGACTTGCAGCGGATGGCCATGCCGAGCTGCGAGCCGCCGCCGGTGTAGTAGGCGTTGCAGGTCAGACGTTCCATGCCGCTGTTGAGCTGGACCTGGCCGCTCCCCCGCCATGTGCCGAGCAGAGTGTCGAAGGGGCTGGCCTCCACTTCTTGCGAGGGGGTGACCATGAACAGGCCGAGAAGGGCCACGGTCGCCAAGAGAATCGGCGCAGCTTTGCGAATCACTGGTTTCATAGGTTGTGTCTTCCCGCAGTTTTGGGTCTCGAACAAGTCAGGATGTTGTTACGAGGTGATGACTGAGCAGCCCGGTTACAACCCCTTGGGATGTCATGGGAAACGCCTGTTGCTTTTGCGTGACACTTCCTCGTCGAAATCATGGAAGATCGGCGCATCTTGCCTGATCGTCTTAAGGGCTGGAATCGACCGAATGACGGAGTCTAGAGTCCCATAAAACGAAGCGCTGAGCCAGAGGATCACATCATCGCACCCGCGCGAACGTCTCCATCACCTATTGCCGGCTGTGCAATTGGCTGCTCCGGGCGGCCTGGATGGGCCAGGAGCTGTTGTCCACCTTCGGCGAGGAGCTCGGCTCGCTCACTCTTATTCCCGACGATCAAGGCGGCGTCTTTGAGGTTCGGGTCGACGGCGAGCTGATTTGGTCGCGGGGCGCGCAGGGCCGCTTTCCTGAAATGAAAGAGCTCAAGCAATTGGTGCGCGACAAGGTGGCCCCGGCGCGCGATCTCGGCCATGTGGAGACGAAGAAGCCGTAGTGGCGTTTTCTGCCTTTGTGAGGGGGCTCACAAAGGCGCCGCATCTTTCCTGCCAGTCTCATGCCTCGAACCGGCGCGGGCTTGAGGCCCTCTGGCGGAGGAAGAGGGAATTCCAATTCATTTCAATTTGTTGGCGTTGGTCGGTCTCGGCCTGATTGCGATTGCCGCCCCTCATGTGGCGGCGCGGACGTGGCGCCCCGGCATGGATCGGCCCTTGCGGCATGCCGGGCGGCCGGGGACGGCGAGGCGGGCGAGATTGTCACCGCTGTAGATGACGGGCGGGGCGGGAGCCTCGTCTGGCTCACTGACGCGGATACCAATTTGTGGTTCTGCAGCGCCGACGCGCGCGGTTCGGTTTATGCCTACGGCTGATCTTCGAGGATCTGTTGCGGGGCGCGGGCGCGGGCCTCCTCCCCCCGGTCTCCGTGGATCGTGGCGGCAAGCCGGTGCTTCCGGCCGATCCTCTCCGGATCGCGCAGGGCGCCTGCCGGGCCTATCTCGACGACGCGGCGGGCGCGGTTCTGAGTAGCGGACCGGACGGCCTGGAGGGCGGCTGGATCCCCGGCTATTTCGTCTTTCTCGGAACGGAGGCCGGCGACACGTTTCTGTGCAACGCCACGGCGAACGCGCAAGTTTGGGTGTTCGCGCGGATCGGTGCGCCGCTGCAAAGTTCCGCGCCGGTCGGCTAAAAGCCTATTATCTCAGGAAATTTCGACGATCGTGGCCTCGGTCGCACCCGCTTGCACGGTCTCGCCGACGGGCTTGCCCATGATCGCCTGGGCCACGGGCGAGACATAGGACAGGGTGCCGTTGGTCGGGTCCGCTTCGTCCTCGCCGACGATCTTGTAGGTTTGGCGGCGGCCGTCCTCGCGCTCGATGGTCACTTGAGAGCCGAAATGCACTTCGGTCGCGTCTTGGGGCGGCTCCATGACCTGCGCGGTGGCCCGGCGCGAGGTCCAATAGCGCAGATCGCGGTTGATCTTGGCGAGCAGAGGCTTGTCGTCGGCGTCTTGCGCCGCGGCATGGGCGTCGTGCAAACGCGACAACTCAGCCTCGATCAGCTCGAGGCCGCGCTGGGTCACGAGGTTATGGGCCGATATGGGCCGATCCGGAAGATCGTCGTAGACGTCGCCGCCTTCCGGCTCCTTGGTAAAAGCCTTGCTCATAAGTCATTATAGCAGCATTAGAAGCGGGAATGTGGCGTCAGCGGCTGCCTACAACCTGACAGCGAAGGCCGCTGTCGCTCCAACAGGACGCGCATATGAAATATATCATCGCAGTGATTCAGCCCCACCGGCTTGAAGCGGTGCGCGAAGCGCTCGCGGGCATCGGCGTGCAAGGGATGACGGTCACCGAGGTGCAAGGCTTCGGCCGGCAAAAAGGGCAGACCGAGATCTACCGCGGGGCGGAGTACACCGTGAACTTCGTGCCCAAGGCGAAGATCGAGATCGCGGTCACCGCCGACATGGCCGACACCGTGGTCGAGACCATCGGCCAGGCGGCGCGAACCGGACGCATCGGCGACGGCAAGGTGTTCGTGCTGCCGCTTGAGGGCGCCATGCGTGTGCGCACCGCGGAGATGGGCGCCGAGTCGCTCTAGCCCGCCACCAGCAAGGCGACCGGAAAGGTCTTCAGCGCTTCGGCGATGTTCACGCGGCCATCGGCGGCCGACACGGTCTCTCCGGTCAAGACGTTGCGCCACCTCCGCCCGGCGCGAGCCGCGTCGAGCGTCAGGTGGGTATCGCCCCAAGCCGAAGCCGGCACCAATGGCTGGCCGCTTCCTTTTAGTAACGCGCTCGCGCGCAGCGGCACGATGGCGATGGCGGCGTGCGTGTCGTCACTGCGCAGGAAGGCGAGGATGCTTTGCCCGCGGGCCCCGTTTGCCGTGAGCTGCGTGTAATCGCCGGTGGTGAACAGGCTCGGCTCCTCGGCGCGAAGTTGCAGCGCTTTCGCCACGACAGAGAGCTTGATGGCGCCGCTCCGCCAATCCGCCACGAGATCGGCCGCATCGCGTGAGGCATGGCCGTCGAGAAGCTGCCGCCTGGCGTCGAAGTCCACCGGCCGCCTGTTGTCCGGATCGACCAGGCTCAGATCCCAGAGCTCGCCGCCCTGATAGATGTCGGGCACGCCGGGCGCGGTGAGCTTGAGCAGGGTCTGCGACAACGAATTGAGCGCGCCGGCCACTTCGAGCGGGCCTTGCGCCGCGCTGAAGTCTTCGAGAAAGGCGCGGCTTCTGGCGGGGTCGAGCGCGCCCCGCACGAACGCCTTCACCGCCTCCTCATAGGGCTCGTCGGGGCCGGTCCAGCTCGTGCGCACTTTCGCCTCCTTGATGGCCTTCAGCATGAAGGCGGCCATTCTGTCGGCGAGTGCGGCCAGGGCGCCGTGATCGGTCGTGTCGAGAGCGAAGGGCCAGGCGCCGGCGAGCGCTTGATAGAACATCCACTCGTCGTTGGCGGAGGGCGCGCGGTCGTCGTCCGTCTTGACCAGAAGAGCTTCGTTCATCGCCGACCACTTGGCGACGCAGCGCTCCACGCTTCAGGTCGTTCGCTCAGCACATAGAGTCGGGCGCGGGCATCCTCGCCGCGCTTGGTGTCATGGGTCGAGGTGGGAACCAGGCCGAACGGCTGGTGGAGGCGCCGCGCGGCCATGTCTTCGTGGAAGCGCGCGGGCGCCGCGCCGAACTCGTCGGGCGACCCGCCCACCTCGTTCAGCGCGATCAGGCGGTTATAGCGGTAGAATAGCGTGTCCTCCACGGCCTTGGCCATGAGCGGACCGGTGGTTTGCTGCAAACGCGTCACGAAGGTGAGCGCTTCGGCGCGAGCGGCGGGGTCGGGCAGGTCGAGCCGCCAGATCCGCGCGATGAAGTCGATGGCCCCGTCGTCCTCCACCTCGCGCGTGCTCCTGGCCGCGGTCTCGGCGCGCGCGATCAACGCCTCGTCCTCGGGGCGCGGGCCGTCGACGTCGACATAGGTGCGATAGACCGGCAGCGACGCACCGAGCTCGATGACGGCGCGGCGCAGCGTGTCGCGCCCATAATCGCGGGTGGCAAGCTCAGCTTGGGCGAGCTGATGCGCGAGCCCGGTGAGCACGTCGAGCTCGCCGGCGAGGTTGCGGATAAAGATGTGCCGCTTGGTGGCCGTGACCAATGTCTCGTAGTCCGCGGTCTCGCCGGCAAAGCTGTCATACGCCGCGGTCAACGGCGCCTCGCCCTCCGGATCGGTCATCACGCCGCCGAGCGCGCGGATGAACTCATAGCCGGTGGTGCCTTGCACCGGCCAATCGGAGCGAAGCGATTCCGAGCCTTCGAGGATCTTCTCCACCAAAACGATGAAGGGGCGCTCGTCGCCGATCGCCTCGCGCAGCTTGCGGAAATAGGCGAGGGGGTCGGCGAGACCGTCCACATGGTCCAGGCGCAGGCCGTCGATAACGCCGTCTTCCGCCAGCGCCAGCATCAGCCGGTGGGTCTCCTCGAACACGCTCGGCTGTTCCATGCGCACGCCCACGAGATCGGCGACCTCGAAGAAGCGGCGATAGGTGAGCGTCTCGCGCGCGGCGCGCCAATAGGCGAGACGCCAGACTTGGGCTCGTGCAGCGCATGCATGGCCTCGTGGTCCGCCGCCATGTCTCGAAGCGCGGCACTCAAGGTGTCGACCTGGCCCGCCTCGCGCACGCGCGCCGCAAGCTCCGCCTTGAGCTCCTGGGCGGTCTCGGGCGTGGCGATGGCGAAGCGGTTGGTGAGGTCCTCGAAGTCATCGCCGACGCGGGCCAGCACGTTGGCGTAGGTCGGCGGACTCAAGGGCAGCTTCATGTCGTTGACGCTGAGGCTCAGGCCGCCGTCCTCGGTGTCGAAGTGAAGCCCGAAGCTGCCTTTGTCGAGCGCGCGCCCGTACGGCTCCGCCAGCACCGGGATCAGGAGCTTCGATGCGGTCCAGTCGATGTCGAAATAGCTGGCGTGGGGGCTGTCCGCGCCCCATTCGAGCACGTCGCGCCACCACGGATTGAACGGGCTCGCGCCCATATGGTTGGGCACGAAGTCGGCGATGAGGCTGAGCCCTTCGGCGCGGAACGCCTCCGCCATGTCGCGAAAGCCGTCCTCGCCGCCGAGCGCGGGCTCGATCTCGTCATAGCTGGCGCCGTCATAGCCGTGCGCCGAGCCGGGGAGGGCGCGCAGGATCGGCGACATATAAAGATGTGAGATGCCGAGCTTGGCGAGATAGGGCGCAAGCGCCTTGGCGCGCGCAAAGTCCATGCCGTCGCGGAATTGCAGACGGTAGGTGGCACGCTCGCTCATTGCCGCGGTCGTTCGGCAGCCACGGCGCCGGTGACCGCGCTGAACAGCTTGTGATCGCCCAGAGCCTCGATGGTAAGAGGCATCTTACGCCGCCAGTTCGGATGCTCGTCCACGGTGCCCGGCAGGTTCGCCTGCTCGACGATCCCAAGCGCGTCGTCGAGCTGCACGGCGAAGAGCCGGCAGGGCGTAGCCGCCAGGAAGCGATGGATCGCCACAAGCACGTCGTCCGGCATGTTCGGCGACTTGGCGTAATCGGGATCGGCGGCCAGCGCCTGCGCGCCCATCAAGGCATCGAGCAGGCGTTTGCGGTCGAGCATGCGCTCTTGTCGCTGGATCACGGCTTCGGTCTCCGTGGCGCGGCCGCTTCTCACGCGCCAATTGATGTCGTTGCTGACCCACCAGCCTTTCAAGGTCGGCAGGTCGTGGGTCGAGGCGCAGACCATGGCCTCGCGCCGGTAGGCGTGCGGCGGCATCCAGACGCCGTCACGCTCGCTGAAATAGAAGACCTGGTAGCTCAGAAGGCCAGCGCGGACCATCGTATCGGTAAACCCCGGAGGAACCGTCCCGAGATCCTCGCCGATGACGATGGTCTGCGAGATCCAGGATTCTTCCGCGACGCCTTCCAGGAGCTCGCGGAAGGGATAGGCCACATAGGCCCCGTCCTTGGCGGTGTTGCCGTCGGGAATCCAATAAAGCCGTTGCAGTCCCATGGCGTGGTCGATGCGAAGCGCGCCGGCATGGCGCATGTTGGCCCGCAGCACCGAGCGGAAAGGCTCCAAGCGCTCCTCGGCGAGCCCCACGGGCGAGAAGGGCACGAGCCCCCAATCCTGACCCAGAGCGCTGAAGGGATCGGGCGGACAGCCGATCCGCGCTTGATGCGCGATGGCCGGACCGGCCAGCCAGCTGCGCGAGCCGTCCGGCGAGATGCCGACTGCGAGATCGAGATAGAGTCCGATGCGCATGCCGGCGGCGCGGGCGCGGGCTTGCGCGTCGGCGAGCTGCGTGTCGGCGATCCATTGCAGCCAGGCGTGGAAAGCAATGCGGCTCTTGGCCGAGCGGGCGAAGTCGCGCACGGCGATATTGTCGGGATTCTGGAATTCCTCGGGCCATGTGCCCCAAGCTGCATTGCCGCCATTGGCAACGATGTGTTCGGACAGGGCCTCGTACAGCGCATGGATCTCCAGCGCCTTACCCTGCTCGTTACAGTAACGCTTGAACACATCCTTGGCCTCCACGTCGCCGGACTTGAGGAACTGCGCGAACAGCGCCTCCAGGACGGGACCCTTCACACGATGGACGCCTGCGTAGTCGACGAGTTCCGTTTGACGTAAGGCTTCGAGTTCCGCCTCCAGCGTGGCGGGCAGGGAAAGATCGGCGAAGCCCGGCACCCGGTCCGGCGCGATCAGGAGCGGATTGAGGAAGTTGCGCGAAGAAGGACTGTACGGACTGATGCGCGAAGGGTCGGCGAAGAACAGCGCATGCAGCGGCTCACGCCGATGAAGTCGGCGCCGCGCTTCGCGGCAAACTCGGCGAGCCGCGCCATGTCCTCGAAGTCGCCGATGCCCCAGTTGCGGGCCGAGCGCAGCGCATAGGCCTGGACCGACAGTCCCCATGAACGCTGGTCGACGAGGAAGGGCGGCCAGTAGGCGCTCTCGGTGAGCCCGGCGATATCCTCGGCGGCGCCGGCTCCGGGAGGTCGCTTTCTCCGGCGTTGCCGCTCTCGACCGGCACGCCCATGGCCTCGAGCACCTTGGCCTTGGTCTCGCCCGGCGTGGTGACCCAATCGCCTTTCTCGCTGATATAGCCTTCGGCAATGCCGAAGCGCTCCGCCAATTCGTCGATCCGATCTGGCATGCAAAACTCCTAAACGCTTAGTGTCGCGATAACGGACCACGGGGCAAGGGTGCGCGTGGCCGCGTCCATGTCTGCGGGGTGAATAAAGAAAGGTGCGCCGGCAAGGTTCCCCGGTCGGTCGCACGGTGAAGCGGAAAGATTGGCGGTCAGTGCGAGCGTGCCGCCGCCGTCAAGCGCCCAGCTGACGGCAAAGGCGTTGCCCTCGATCGCCTCGACCTTGCCCGCGTTCCCGCCAATGCCCGCCAAGCGCGGCACCACATGGGCCATGCGTGCGGCGATCAAGCTTCGCACGAAGTCGAGCCG
This sequence comes from Methyloceanibacter marginalis, assembly GCF_001723295.1. Taxonomy (GTDB): domain Bacteria; phylum Pseudomonadota; class Alphaproteobacteria; order Rhizobiales; family Methyloligellaceae; genus Methyloceanibacter; species Methyloceanibacter marginalis. The sequence goes on along the minus strand of NZ_LPWD01000256.1, from coordinate 239 downwards.
CGGCGTGGCTGTCGGGGCGAGCACGCTCCCGGCGAAGGTCTCGAGCGCGTTGGGATCGGGCACCAGGTTCTTGGTATAGGCTTCGGCGAAAGACTTGTTGTTGCGGAACTCCTCGTTGCGGCCCTTGCGCACGGCCTCGGCGAGATCCCCGGTGAAGTCCGTGAAGAACTGAAACGGCCGCACCTCGCCGTACTCGTCGCCCATGAAGAGCAGCGGAATGTGCGGCGCGAGCAGGAGCA
>NZ_LPWD01000255.1 GCF_001723295.1 Methyloceanibacter marginalis | reverse complement strand
GCCGTCGTTGCTGGGGGCGCCGCTACAGCCGTTGCGCTGCAAAGCCTGCTGGAGTTCCGCCTGACGGCGCCGGTTGCCGCCACCGCGCTGAAGCGACTTGCGCTGCTCTTGGAGCCGGGCCAGTTGCCGCCGTGCATCCTCCATGCGGTTGTTCATGCTCAGGCACTGGGGGGTGCGTTTCAGAGCACGGCCGAAAATGAAGAGGCGCTCGTAGCAGCCGGCGTCGTCCATGGAGGCCTGGGTGCCCTGGAAGATGCGGTCCTGCTGGGCGATCTGCTGGTCGAGATTGGCCAGCTCGGCGCCGTTCATACCGCCGCCGCGGGCTGCGGCCATCTCCTGCTGGAGCTGCATGCAGCGGAAATCCTGCTCGCTCTGGGCCTGGGCGCCGCCCGAAAATGCCAGGCTCGCGAGCGCAAGCAGACCCAGCCAGCCGATAGACCGCGCTGACGGCGCAGGGATGCGCCGAAAATGGCGATGAATGCCCACGATGATTTACCGGTCCCCGGAAAGCCTCTAACCCATTATGCGCCCGCAAAATCCGGGGTCAATGAGGCATGAATAAGATGGTTTGCTTGACGATTTGGCCGTTTCCCGCCATAAGCGGCCCAAGATGACGCACGCGCAACCGAACCTTATCATTTCCTGCTGCATTATTTCCGGCTAGCAAACAAGCTCGCGCGGGTCGTTCCTCTTTTATCCATCATACTCTTATCTGACGAACATCCGGCGAGCCCCCGAGAGGCTTGTCTGTGCCTATTTCGCTCTACAACACGCTGACCCGCCGAAAAGAGGCCTTCGAGCCCCTCGATCCTGCGCATATACGCATGTATGTGTGCGGGCCGACGGTCTACGACTACGCCCATATCGGCAATGCGCGCCCGGTCATCGTCTTCGATGTGCTGTTCCGGCTGCTGCGGCAGGTCTATGGCCCCGAGCATGTCACCTATGTCCGCAACGTCACGGACGTCGATGACAAGATCAACGCCCGCGCGGCCCAGGACTTTCCCGACCTGAAGCTGAACGAGGCGATTCGCAAGGTCACCGAGAAGACCGAGGCGCAGTTCCACGACGACATGGCCGCGCTCGGGGCGCTCGACCCCACGGTCGAGCCCCGTGCCACCGAGCATATCGGCGAGATGCGCGGCATGATCGATCGGTTGATCGCCAATGGCTGCGCCTATGTGGCCGAGGATCATGTGTTGTTCCATGTCTCGTCGATGCCCGACTACGGCCGGCTCTCCGGGCGTCGCCTCGACGAGATGATCGCCGGCGCCCGTGTCGAGGTGGCGCCCTTCAAGCGCGATCCCATGGACTTCGTGCTGTGGAAGCCGTCCAAGCCCGGCGAGCCCTCCTGGCCGTCACCCGGCGGCATCGAAACTGAGGGCCGTCCGGGCTGGCATATCGAGTGTTCCGCTATGGCCGCGGCGCATCTCGGCGACGTGTTCGACATTCATGGCGGCGGCATCGACCTCGTGTTCCCGCACCACGAGAACGAGATTGCGCAATCGCGCTGCGCGCACGGCACGGACGTCATGGCGAATGTGTGGATGCATAACGGCTTCCTCCAGGTCGAGGGCGAGAAGATGTCGAAGTCGCTCGGCAACTTCGTCACCGTGCATGATCTGCTCACCGGCTGGCAGGGTTATGCCTGGCCAGGTGAGGCGCTGCGTCTCAACATGCTGCGCACGCATTACCGCCAGCCGCTCGACTGGACCGTCGCCAGTCTCGACGAGGCGCACAAGACGCTGTGGGATTGGTATGGCGACGTCGATGAGAGCGCCGCCGCCCCGGATGTTCCGTCCGCCGTGGCCGAGGCGCTGTCTGACGATCTGAACACGCCCAAGGTCATCTCCGAGCTGCACAAGCTGCATCGCGCGGGGCATTTCGAGGAACTGCGTACGGCACTCGTTTTCCTCGGCTTCTCCGGCCAGCGCGCTAAGATCGAACGGGTTCGCCAGGACAGCGCAGGCGAAGCCGACGCAAGCGAGGTCAACGGATTGATCGCCGCGCGCAATGCCGCGCGCCAAGCGAAAGATTTCAAGGAAGCCGATCGCATTCGCGGCGAGCTCGAAGCCATGGGCGTTGTGCTGAAGGACGCCAAGGATCCGAAAACGGGCGAACTCGTCACCACGTGGGAGGTCGCCCGATGAACGCGGAAGCCAATCCCCGGCTCGCGTTGCGGCCAATGCTGCCGGATGAGGGACCGCTCCTTGCCGAGATCTTTCGTGCCAGCGTTCTCGAATTGACGGGTGACGACTATACGGAACAGCAGCAAAATGCCTGGGCCGCCGTCGCCAATGACGAAGCGGCTTTCGCCGAGCGTCTGGCAGGCGAGGTGACCATCGTCGCCACCATGGGCGGATCGCCGGTCGGCTTCGCTTCGTTGGAGGCCGACGACAAGATCGGTTTCTTCTATGTGCATCCCGCCGCCGTCGAGCGCGGCGCCGGCACGATGCTCGCCGACGCGCTCGAGAAATTGGCGACCGGGCGCGGCGCGGAGGCGCTCAACGTGGACGCGAGCGACACGGCCTATGATTTTTTCGGCAAGCGGGGTTATGCCGCTCAGCAGCGCAACAGCATCCGGCGCGGCGACGAATGGCTGGCCAATACCACGATGAAGAAGGCGCTGGCCGGCAAGGAGACGATGCAATGACGCGCGAAGCTCTCTCCCTTTACGACACGACCTTGCGGGACGGTGCTCAGACCCAGGGCGTCGATTTCTCCCTCGAGGATAAGCTCTTGATCGCGGAGCAGCTCGACCGGCTCGGTAT
>NZ_LPWD01000254.1 GCF_001723295.1 Methyloceanibacter marginalis | reverse complement strand
ACGCCGAGACCGCGCAGATAGTCGTAGGCGCTTACCGCGTCCGCGGTAACGCGCGTCTCGGTCGGACGCCGCCCGAGCCGCCATAGCGCCGGTAGTTGAGCATGAACACGCCATAGCCGTCCGCGCCGATGGCCTTGATCTTGCCCGCGCGGTCGGCGGCATTGCCGTAATTGCCCATGAAATAGAGAAGCGTCGGCTTGCCGGGTTTCGCCGGCCGGTACCAGGCGATGAGCCGCGTCCCGTCGGTCGCCTTGAACACGATCTCCTCGACATTCGCGAGACCTGCGTCTTTCGGCGCGACCCGTTTCGGATCCGGCACGTAAACGAAATAACGGTGAAGCAGTCGCGCTACGATGCAAAACAGCGCGAAGATTCCGACAAGCGACAGGAAAAGGTTCAACATGGACCCGGCAATGCCTCTCTGCTTTTTTGTTTTTAATCGGCCTCTAGATTACGTGTCCGGTATGAACGCCGGTTGAACGGCCCGTTCATTCCAGCAAAACATTCGAAGCCGACGCCTCTGCCGCAGTCTTAGAGAGCCTCGGTCGGCAAACTTAGCGGAAAAATCAACCCCAGGAAGCTTAACTCCCTGCTAAATGGCGAGGCCGTCGCGATTGTCAATAACCACAACCAGGCGACGGCCCACGCCTGAAACATCGGGGCCTGTGCGCTGTAGGAGTTGATTGGAGCCGGAGTCAGGCGATTCTCAGTCCGACTTTGGCAATTCTTCGTTCACTTTGAGATTGTTAACCACGCGGCGGACTTGCTGGCCAAGAATCAGCTAGCTTTGCCGCACGTCAAAAAGGGAATGGAGGGCGGAGTGCCCCATCTCCGTTCGAGCGCCATCTCGCGCGTCGAATACAATCCTAGCGCCCGGATATTGAGTATTTGGTTCGTCGATAGTGGTGGGCCATACGACTACCACGGAGTGCCCGCGCACATTTACGAGGGTCTGCTCTCGGCGTCCTCTGCAGGCAGCTATTTCAATGACTTTATCCGAGATCAGTACAGCGTCGGCTAAAGCGACTTGGCGATCTCTTCCGTCATCTTCTTCGCATCGCCCAGCACCATCATGGTGTTGTCGCGATAGAAGACGGGATTGTCGATGCCCGCATAACCGGTCGCGAGCGAGCGCTTGTTGAAGAGAACGGTGCCGGCTTTCCAGACCTGCAGCACGGGCATGCCGTAGATCGGCGAGGATGGATCGTCTTCCGCGGCCGGGTTCACCACGTCGTTGGCGCCGATGATGTAGACGACGTCGGTTTGCGGAAACTCTGAATTGATGTCCTCGAGCTCGAACACCTCGTCGTACGGGACGTTCGCTTCCGCCAGCAGCACGTTCATGTGGCCCGGCATGCGGCCCGCCACCGGATGAATGGCATATTTGACCTCGACGCCGGCCTCTTTCAGCCCTTCCGCCATCTCGCGCAAGGCATGCTGCGCTTGCGCGACCGCCATGCCGTAGCCCGGCACGATGATGACCCTGCTCGCATTCTTCATCAGGAAGGCGGCATCCTCGGCCGAACCGAGCTTCACCGGCTTCTGCTCGCCGCCGGCGGCCGGACCTGCCGTCTCGCCGCCGAAGCCGCCGAGAATGACGCTGATGAAGGAGCGGTTCATGCCCTTGCACATGATGTAGGACAGGATCGCGCCCGACGAGCCGACCAGAGCGCCGGTGACGATCAGCGCCGTGTTGCCGAGGGTGAAGCCGATGCCCGCGGCCGCCCATCCCGAATAGGAGTTCAGCATGGAGATGACGACCGGCATTGTCGCGCCGCCGATGGGAATGATGATCAGCACGCCGAGCAGGAGCGACAGCGCGACGATCGCCCAGAAATAGACCGGCGTCTGCTCCTGGCAGAACAGGACGACGCAGGTCACGAGCCCGATCGCGAGCGCGATGTTGATGATGTGCCGTGCCGGCAGCATGATCGGCGCACCCGACATGCGGCCCGACAGCTTGGCGAAGGCGATGACGGAGCCGGTAAAGGTGATGGCGCCGATGGCCGCGCCGAGCGACATCTCCACCAGGCTCGCCACGCGGATGACGCCGGGCGCGCCGATGCCGAAGGCCTCTGGTGCATAAAAGGCGGCGGCCGCCACCAGCACCGCGGCCATGCCGACCAGCGAATGGAACGCGGCGACCAGCTCGGGCATCGCCGTCATGGGGATGCGCCGGGCGATAACGGCGCCGATGCCGCCGCCGACGGCGATACCGCCGACGATCATGGCCCAGGAGAGGCCTGTCTCGGGGCGCGCCACCGCAAGCGTGGTGACCACCGCGATGGCCATGCCGGCCATGCCCATATAGTTGCCCTGACGCGAGGTCTCGGGCGACGAGAGCCCGCGCAGCGCCAGAATGAACAGGACGCCGGAGACGAGATAAAGCAGCGGGACGAATTCACCGGACATCTTAGCGATCCTTGCGCCGGTACATCGCCAGCATGCGTTGGGTGACGAGGAAGCCGCCGAAGATATTGACGCTGGCCAGGACCAAGGCGATCAGCCCCAAGACCTTGGCGATGACGTGTCCCGAGGACCCCACCGCGTCCGCCGCCTCGACCGCGACGGCGAGCAGCGCGCCGACCACGATCACCGACGAGATCGCGTTGGTCACCGACATCAGCGGCGTATGCAGCGCGGGCGTCACGCTCCACACCACGTAGTAGCCGACGAACACGGCAAGCACGAAGATCGAGAATTGCGAGATGAAATCGTGGCCGCCTTCGGCGCCGGCCTCGGCCGCGTGGGCCGCACCCATCCACATAGCGTCTGACAGCATGGCCAGCGCGAGCAGGACGAGGCCCGTATAAAGGGTCCGCTTCGTCATGTGGTCTTGCCTCCCTTGGGCTGGCGCGTGCTTCCAGATTTCTTCGCGGGAGCCTTCGCCCCGCCATTGGTTTTTGCCTTCGCCGGCGCAGGTTTCGTCGCCGTTCCCGCGGGCGCCGCGGGCTTTGCGCCGAGACGCTCGGCGATCGCCGCGTTGACGATGGCGCCGTCGCGGGCGATGCCCGTGCCCTTGGCCAGCTCGTCGTCCCAATCGATGGCGAGCTCTTTCGTTTCCTTGTCGATGAACGGGTCGATGAAGGCTGAAGATTGCGCGCATAGAGGCTGGAGGCGTTGACCGGCACCCGGCCGGGCAGATTGAGCAGGCCGAAAATGCGCACGCCCTTGTGCTCGGCGATCTCGCCGGGCTTGGTCAGCTCCGCGTTGCCGCCCCGCTCCGCGGCGAGATCCACGATGATGGAGCCCGGCCGCATGCTTTCGATCATCGCCTTGGAGATGAGCTTCGGCGCAGGCCGCCCGGGGATCAGCGCCGTGGTGATGACGATGTCCTGATTTTTGACGTGCTCGGCGACGAGCTCCGCCTGCTTCTTTTTGTAAGCGTCGGACATCTCCTTGGCGTAGCCGCCCGCCGTCTCCGCCTGCTTGAACTCTTCGTCCTCGACCGCGATGAACTTGGCGCCGAGCGAGGCCACCTGCTCCTTCACGGCGGGACGCACATCGGTGGCGGTGACGATGCCGCCGAGGCGGCGCGCCGTCGCGATTGCCTGAAGCCCGGCGACGCCGACGCCATGATGAAGACCCGCGCCGCCGGCACCGTGCCCGCGGGCGTCATCATCATCGGCAGCGCGCGCTCGAACGCGGCGGCCGCGTCGACCACCGCCTTGTAGCCGGCGAGGTTCGATTGGGAGGACAGCACGTCCATGCTCTGCGCGCGGGTGATGCGCGGCATGAGCTCCATGGCGAACAGTGTCACGCCGGTCTTGGCCAGCGCGTCGAGCCCTTCGGCGTCGGAGAACGGATCGAGCATGCCGACCAGCGCCGCGCCTTTCTTCATCGCCTTGGCGAGCGCGAGCGGCGGACGCCGTACCGTGAACACGACGTCGGCGCCCGAGACGGCCTCCGCGTCGGTCTTGGCGATGGCGGCGCCGGCCTCCTTGTAGTCCTCATCTGAGAAATGGGACCCGAGCCCCGCGCCGGAGCGCACGGTGACCTTGGCCCCGGCCTTGACCAGCTTCTTCGCCGTCTCGGGGGTGAGCCCGATCCGCGGCTCGTCCTTGCCTTCTGCGGGCACGCCAATCGAAATCATCGTGGCTCCGTCTGACACACTGGCCCGCTAACCGGCCAATGGCCTTCCGTGGGTTGTCTGGATTCGAGGTGAGCGAACGGGTGGTTCGCCGTGAGCGTAAAGCTCGGATTAGGTCAGGAAGTATCCCATGGCCGCCACGATCGCCACGGCGATGACAATCGTCCACAAGGACAGCTTACAGAACAATTTGTAAGTGGCCATGTGCTCGGCATAGTCCATGTCTGGATGGCCCTCTTTGGGATCGATATGCATTCAACTACCCCCGGTCGTGTCCTTGCTTGGCGGCGGCTTCGCGCGCCTCCGCGAGATAGCAAAATCCGGCGCATCCCGCAATAATTGCCGGTCCTATCAAAAAGTACCACCGGGGTCCCTCGCTCAGGCCATCAGCACGATCATATGGCCGTCCGGATCCCGGATCGCCGCGGCTTTCCCGCCATTCTTCAGGGTCACGACCCCCGGCGAGACGAAGACGACCCCGGCGGCCTGAAGCTGCCCCGCCAAGCCGTCGAGATCGTCCACGTGGTGGACCTGGCGCGCGGATGCCACATCGTTGGCGTTCACCGGCGCGGACGCGGTCCGCCCCGGCGGCGTCCGGTAGTGCAACAGCTCCACGTGCGGCGTCGGCACCCCCGCGGGCTGCAGCGGCACCACGTCCACCAGGCAGCCCGAAAGCCCGTCGAGGCGGTCCTGCTCGGGTCCGGTGTTCAAGGACCGCCGGCCCACATGAAAACCGAGCAGCCCTTGGTAGAAGGCGAGGCTGCGGTCCACGTCCATGACGGAGATCGCGGTGTGGTCGTAGCCGCGAATCCCCGCCCCGCCCTGCTGCCATCGAGGGTCGCCGACGCCTTGGGGAAAGGAAATCAGCTCCAGCGGATGCCCTTCCGGATCGCGGAACTGAAGGCGGTGACGCTGCCCGTATTGGGCGGCAGCAAGACGGGATCGCCTTTGGTGATCAAGCCCGGGCTGTACTTCTCGAGCCGCGCCCACACCGCATCGATGTCGCCGGTGACGAGGGCCACATGCTCGAACCATTGATCGTTCGACGCGCGCGCTGTCGGGTATGGCGCCCCAGGCGGATCGAACGCCACGAGCTTGATCTCATGTTGTCCGAGCTTGACGTCGACGGCACGCGCCGTGGTGCCCCTGTCGAGCCCGAGCAGCGTATTCCAGGCGGGGTCGGCAAGCGCCTGCACTGCCCCGACCTCGAGCCCCAGCGCGTCGCGATAGAACGCGGCCGTCCCCGCCAAGTCGGCCACCGTGACGCTCACTCTGATCTGTCGCGTGACCGGCATGAGAACGCTCCGCTACGTGAAGGCGCCCGGCCTGGCGCCGGACCATCGCTTGGGATCGAGTTGCACGATCATCAGCGAGCAAGGCTCATCACCGACCGTTCCGGATTTGTGGCCGATGCGCCCTTGCGCGACCTCCTTGGCGTTCTGATCGCCGCCGAAGGCGATGTCGCCGGGGCCCATCTCCACGCGGGTGCCGTCCGTGGACTCCACGAACCAGCGGCCCGAAAGCACCGCGATCCATTGCGGCTTCGGGTTCTCGTGCCAGTCGCCGTTGAAGCCGACCGGCAGGATGCTGAAGAGAAGATTGGTCTCGCCCGCGAGCAGATGGTCGTTCCATTGCGCCGCCGCCTTGCCGCCCATGCTCTGCCAGTCGAACGACGTCAGTTCGCAGCGGGTCTGATGCGTGGCGCCATCGTCGTCCGTCCACAGATGCCAATAGGGAATCTTGGGATGCTCGGGATCGGCCGTCATGGGGCTCCCATCATGGCGGCTGCCGGCGGCATCAACGCGGACACCTTCTCGATGTCGCCGCCCACGGCCTGAATGAAGCCGCTCGCATACATCACGTAGATCAAGCCGCCGACGAGACCGAAATTCTTGAAGAAGTCCCAGATATGCGGATAGCCCTCGCTCGTGGGCTTCCAGAAGCGGGGATAGGTCCAGAAATTGTGATAGACGATGCCGGTGACGGCGCAATAGCCGGCGAGAATGAACGCGGCGATGCCGTCATAAAAGCCGAACACGATCATCGGCGGCGTCAGCAGCTCCACCGCCATCGCCAGGATCAAAAGCACCGGCCCGCCCGGCAGCCAGCCCGACTTCGCCTGCTTCAAGGCGTTGTCCCAATTGATGACTTTGTCGAGAAAGCTGAACGGGAAAATCCAGACGATGAAAATCCGCGCCAGCACCGGCAACGCGTCGTTGATGAGCCAATCCATCGTCAGCCCCTCCTCTCGATAGATTCGCGAAGGTCGTTCGCGAATCCTCGGCGAAGTGAGCGGCGATCACAACCCTTGTTTGCCAGCCTCTTCCGGTAACGGTACGCCGGTTTTAACGAAGGCCTCGTGCTGGCGCCGCGTCACGTCGGCCAGGTCCGCCCCGGCGATCGCCTCGTTGAACAGGCGGTAGTAGTTGAGCTCGGCGTTGAGATGAAGGAACACGCCGCCAAGCCCGATCGCGGCGCGGTCCATGAACACGAACTCGCGCGGCACGGTCACCGGCCCCTTCTCCCGCAAGCCCTGATGCACCTTGAAGGCCTCCTGGCGGCCATAGGCGCCGGGCTTCACATATTCGGCGATGGTGCGCACCCGGTCCTCGAGCATCGGTCCGTAGATGAACTTCGCCCAGATATTGAGAATATCGATCAGCTCGTTGGAGAGCCCGGTGAAGCCCCACGTCTCGTAAGCGTGCACGACCAAGGCACGGTCATTGTTGAGCAGCCCGTGATAGAGATCGATCACGCCTTGGATGAATTTCGGCGCGAAGGTGCGCATGCAGCCATAGTCGAGCAGGTTGATGCCCGGCCGCCTCGCCGTCCTCGTCCTCGAACACCGTGTAGTTGCCGAGATGCGGGTCGCGTGGATCACCCCATACTGGCTGAACGGAAACCACCAGGCGCGGAACATGGCGCGCGCGATTTGATTGCGCTCTTCGAGCGGGCGGTCCGTGTAGTCCAGCAGCCGCCGGCCGTCGAGCCAGGTCATGGTGAGCAGCCGTTTCGTCGAGAGCTCCGGCAGCACGTCGGGCACGCGGATCATGGGGTCGTCGGCGAAGATCAGTCCGTAAAGCCCCGTGTGCTTGGCCTCGAGCGCATAGTCGAGCTCCTCGCGCAACCGCGCCGAGATCTCTTTCAGCATCTCCGAGGTCTCGATCGCGGGCCGCATGCGGCGATGAAGGGAGAAGAGCATGCCGAGCTGCGCGAGATCCGCCTCCACGGCGGACTGCATGTCCGGATATTGCAGCTTCACCGCGAGCGCGCGCCCGTCATGAGCGACCGCGCGGTGGACCTGACCGAGCGAGGCCGCCGCGGCCGCGTGCTCGAAGGTCGCGAATCTCGCCTCCCAGTCCGGCCCCAGCTCGGCCGCCATGCGCCGGCGCACGAAGGCCCAGCCCATGGGCGGCGCCTGGCTCTGAAGCTGGCCGAGTTCGGCGGCATACTCGGCCGGCAGCGCCTCGGGGATGGTGGCGAGAAGCTGCGCCACCTTCATGATCGGGCCTTTGAGCCCGCCCAGCGCGGCGGCAAGTGCCGCGGCGTCCTTATCCTTCTCGGGATCGAGGCCGAACAGGCGCCGCCCGGCGATGCGCGCGGCGACCCCGCCCACATTGGCCCCCACGCGCCCGTAGCGCTTGGCGCGGGCGCTGAACCGGTTTTTCTCGTTGTCGCCCTCGGGGGTGTCGTTCATAGGGGGATGCAGAACCCTTCATGCCTGGATAAGTCTTCCCACATATAGGAACGCCCTTCCCACGATGCCGGTCCCTCGCCAAGGTTAGTTCTCCACCGATGCTCAAAATTTTGAAGGCGGCCGTGATCGCGGGCCTCGTTCTCGGCGCCGCGCTTCTCGCGCTTGGCGTGCTCGCACGCTGGTATCCGGCCCTCGACATTATCAATAACGGCCTCCCCGTCCTTGCCGTAGGCGGGACCGCGCTGCTGGCGCTTGCCTTCGCCGTGCGAAACCGGACGCTGATCACCGCCACCGCCGCCTTCATGGCGGTCACCTTCGCTCTGCTGCTTTCGGGCCTCTCGGGCGCAGCCCCGCAAGCGCCGGACGGCGCGGCGCGGTTCCTGCGCGTGGCGACCTTCAATCTCTGGGGGCGCAACGACCATCATTTGAACCAGGTCGCGGCCTTTCTCGCCAAGACGAAAGCGGACGCGGTGGTGCTCGAAGAGGTCCGCGGACATCACAAAGACTTCCTCGAGAGCCTTGCCGGTCAGTATCCCTACCGCGTCGGCGACAACGGGCTCGCTATTCTGTCGAAGCACCCGATCGTGGCGGACGGCCTTGTCGACCGCGGCGGCCAGCCGTTCTGGATGTCGCGCATCATTCGCTGGGTGCGGCTCGACGTGAACGGCACGTCGGTCGAGCTTGCCGGCGTGCATCTGGCGCGGCCCTTCTATGCGGATTTGCAACAGGCCGACATCGTAGCTCTGACCACCTTCGCGCAGGAGAGGACTGGGCCCTTGATCGTGGCGGGCGATTTCAACATGGCGCCTTGGACGGTCAAGCTGAAGACCTTCACCAAGGCGACCGGGCTCGGCCGTTCAACACGTTCTACCCGACCTGGCCGATGCGCTGGAAAAGCGTGCCCCTTCTGCCGCTGGTGCCGATCGACAATGTCTTCACCACGAAACATTTCGCCAAGATCGACGCCCGCGTCGGCCCGAGGCTCGATTCGGATCACCGGCCTGTGATCGCAGACATCGCCCTGATCGAATAGGATCGGCAGAACGATCCCCCATGTAACGATCCCATGTGGAGAACCCTTATGATCTTGCGCAGCGTCTTTGCCTTTTGCCTCGCCCTTCTGGTGACCTCGCCCGCCTTCGCCGCGGCCGAAGCCCCTGCGATCGAAGTCTGGAAGTCACCCACATGCGGCTGCTGCGGCAAATGGGTGGAGCATCTCGAAGCGAACGGCTTCGAAGTGAAAGCCAAGAACACCTCGACCGCGATGCTCGACCGCATCAAGCGCCAGGCGGGTATCGATGAGAAGCTCGCCTCTTGCCATACCGGCCTGATCGACGGCTACGCGGTCGAGGGGCACGTCCCGGCCGCCGACATCAAGAAACTGCTGGAAGAGCGTCCGGACGCATTGGCCTCTCGGTGCCGACATGCCGATCGGCTCACCGGGCATGGAGCAGCCGGACGGCAAGACGGAACCTTACGACGTGCTGCTCGTGAAGAAGGACGGCACCACCGAAATCTTCGCCCGCCACTAACGCGTCATTCCTTGACGAACTTGTCGAGCGCTTCCCGATAGGAGCGCATGGCGCGCCGCGCCACTTCGACCTCGGCTTCGAGCGCGAGCGTGTCCGGCGAGACGGGCCGTGGACGCCGGGCCGCCACCAGCAAGAGCGCCAGCACCGCCATCGGCGCAGAAAGTCCGTGACCAGGATCGGTCCGCATTGCCCGACGTCAGATTGCCGTAGGTGACGATGTCGTGCACATGCCCGATGCCGGCGCCGATCAAGAAGCACGACGCGCGATGGCGACCGCCACGCGCGCATAGAACGTGGTGAAAGCGGCATAGAGGCTCGCGAGCCCCAGGCCGAGATTGGCGTAGCCACTTCGAACTGGAACGGGCTCGGGGTCCAGCCGATGGCGGCGGCGGCTTGCTCCGGAAAGAACACATGGCCGGCAAAGGCCCATAGGCCGAGCAGTCCGAGCGGGAAGATGAACAAATAACGCAGCAGCCGGTCGACGACGAACGCCTGGAGGATCGGACGGGGCCCGCGCAAGACGGCCACGCCCCAGAACAGGATCGCTGCCACCCAAAGAAGGACCGGCACCAGCGAAACTTGCGACATCGGGCTTCAGCTCCCTTCAGGCCAATGATCTCTAATCCAGCGCGTCAAATTCTCCTCGCTCACCTCGCCTGAAGCAACAGCGAGAATCATGGCTGTAGCCTGCGCTTGATCAGGCCTGAAGGGGACACCGTTCTTGCGAAGGAACGCCACCATGGCGATGAATGCGATCCGCTTGTTGCCATCGACGAAGGCGTGATTTTTGGCAAGGGCGAAGGCGTAAGCCGCCGCCAGTTCTGGCAACGCAGCAGACTCGTAGTGCCATTTGTTGACGGGGCGCTCCAGGGCCGATCGCAGGCCGCCCTCGTCCCTGAGCCCAGGCGCGCCGCCGAAGCGCCGAAGCTGAATGCTATGGGCTGCAATCGCCTGGTCGTATGTGAACCACTTGGGTTCGGTCACTTCGCAAGGGCCGCCAGGGTGTCGCGATACTCGTCGATGATCTCGTCGACGACCTCCATCGTCTTCTCGAAATCGGGATCATAGGGCAGCGCCTGAAAGCCGCCGCCGGCGAGCTCCGTGATGTGAAGTTCCTGACCCCGCTTCAGTCCCAGACGCTGGATAAGCTCCTTGGGCAGGATGAAGCCTTCAGAATTCCCGATTTTCTTGATCTCGATCTTCATGCGGACCTCCGTTGTACGGGCTGTATAACAAAGTTATACAAAACGTACAACGGACCGCGATGCCTCAGTGGCTTAGGCCTCAGCGGATTTCTTGCCGGAATCCTTGTCGTCCATGGCTTCCAGCTCGTCGATCAGCCCTTCGATCACCTTGAGCCCCATGGACCAGAAATGCGGCTCCGAGGCATCGAGCCCGAACGGCTTCAGAAGCTCCTTGTGATGCTTGGTGCCGCCGGCGGCCAGCATGTCGAGATAGCGCTCGGCGAAGCCTCATCCGCCTTCTCGTAGACCGCGTAGAGCGAGTTCACCAGGCAGTCGCCGAAGGCATAGGCGTAGACATAGAACGGCGCATGGATGAAGTGCGGGATGTACGCCCAGAACGTCTCGTATTCGGGCTTGAGCTCGATCGCCGGCCCCAGGCTCTCGCGCTGCACGTCCATCCAGATCTCGCCGAGCCGCTCGCTCGTCAACTCGCCCTCGCGCCGCTCGGCGTGGACCTTGCGCTCGAAACTGTAGAAGGCGATCTGCCGGACCACGGTGTTGAGCATGTCCTCCACCTTGGCCGCGAGCAAAGCTCTGCGCTCGCGCTTTGACGGCGCCTGATCGAGCAGCTTCTTGAAGGTCAGCATCTCGCCAAACACGCTCGCGGTCTCGGCCAGCGTCAGCGGCGTCGGCGCCATCAGCGGGCCCTGCTTGTTGGCGAGTACCTGATGCACGCCGTGGCCGAGCTCGTGCGCGAGCGTCATCACGTCCCGCGGCTTGCCCTGATAGTTGAGCAGAATGTAGGGATGCGCGCTCGGCACGGTGGGATGCGAAAACGCGCCTTGCTGCTTGCCTTCGCGCACCGGCGCGTCGATCCAGCCTTCGGCGAAGAAGCGCCCGGCGATGTCCGCCATGCGCGGCGAGAAATTGCCGTAAGCCGTGAGCACCGTCTCCTGCGCCTTGTCCCAGCCGATCACCTGCTTGGGCTCCTCGGGCAGCGGCGCGTTGCGGTCCCAATACATCAGCGTCTTCTTGCCGAGCCATTTCGCCTTCATGGCGTAGTAGCGGTGGGACAGGCGCGGATAGGCGTCGCGCACCGCCGCGACCAGCGCATCGACCACGTCGCGCTCGACACGGTTCGCCAAGTGCCGGCTGTCGGCCACGTCCTCGAAGCCGCGCCAGCGGTCGGAGATCTCCTTGTCCTTGGCGAGCGTGTTGGTGATCAGCGTGAACAGCCGGATATTGTCCTTGAACACCTTGCCGAGCGCCTTGGCGGCGTGCTTGCGCTTCTTCTCGTCCGCGTCGAGCAAGAGATTGAGCGTGGGCTCCAGGCTGAGCGTCTTGCCGTCCACCTCGAAGCGCAGCGACGTCATGGTCTCGTTGAACAGCCGGTCCCAGGCGCCCCGCCCGCTCACCGCCTTCTCGTGGAACAGCTGCTCCAGCCTGTCCTCGAGCTGATACGGTTTCTCCTTACGCAGATCCTCCAGCCACGGCCGGTAATGGCCGAGCGTGGAACTTGTCATCGCCTTGTCGAGCGCCGCGTCGTCGAGCCGGTTCAGCTCCAGCGGAAAGAACAGAAGCTTCGAGGAGATCGCGGTGATCTTCTCCTGGATGTCCCCGAAGAATTTCTGCCGCTTGGGATCGGCGGTGTCGGCGGCGTAGAGCAAGCTCGCATAAGACACGACGCGGCCGAGCACGTCGTTGAGGGACTCGTACTCGCGCACGGCCTGCGTTAGGGCCTCGCCTCCCGCGCCTGCGTCGAGCAGCACGGCGAGCTTGCCCGCGTAGCGCTCATGCATGGCCTCGGCGGCCCGCTCGGCCGTCTCGAGATCCTTTTTAAGCGCAGGTGATTCGGGGGAGTCATAAAGATCCCCCAAATTCCACACCGGAAGCGCCTCAGCCCCCATAGTAACGCTATGCTTTTCCTTAGATTTCGCCGCATGGCTGGTCGGGGCGAACACAGGCTCGGGGAACCGGGCAAACAGGGTGGGCAGCATCGACGGATATGTCCTCGTTAGCGGTGGCAAGACCTAGTGTGGGAACCCATAGCCCCCTTGCAAGGCCCAAAAAAGACGCTCTTTCTGGCACCGGAAATCACGGTTCGGCAAGACATTCGCCAAAATCGAACCGCGATAAAGGACATGTTTACCCTTCCACTGCACAGTTTTGGCACAGCAGGGGTCCATGACGGGCCAAGTGTTCGCCTGAAGCGGCGCCTCTGTCTCGTTAGTATTTGCGTAACCCAGTGAGTATTTGCGTCATGCCCAAGCGCGTCCTGGTCGTCGATGACGATCCTACCCAACGTCGTATTCTTGAAGAGACCATCAAGCGGTTCGGCTACCACGTCGTCACCGCCGACGGCGGCGACGCTGCCCTCGCCGCGCTGAGGGCCGATGAGGCCGGGGATATCTGCCTCATCCTTCTCGATCTGGTGATGCCCGGCACCGACGGCATGACCGTGCTGTCGTCCATGCGCTCCCTGCCCCGCAAGCCGCCCGCCATCGTGCAGACGGCCCATGGCAGCATCGATGCGGCCATCTCCGCCATGCGCGCCGGCGCCGTCGATTTCGTGGTTAAGCCGGTGAGCCCCGAGCGGCTCGAGGTCTCCATCAAGAACGCGCTCCGGATCGAGGCGCTGGCAGGCGAGATCACCCGCATGAAGGCCACCGCCTCCGGCGAGCTCGGCTTTTCCGACCTCATCGTCGGCAGCGAGACGATGAAACGGGTCATCGATCTCGGCAAGCGCGCCGCCACGTCCAACATTCCCGTGCTCATCGAGGGCGAATCGGGTGTCGGCAAGGAGCTGATCGCCCGCGCCATCCAGGGCGAAAGCGCCCGCAGGACGAAGCCCTTCGTCACCGTGAACTGCGGCGCCATCCCCGAGAATCTGGTCGAGAGCATTCTGTTCGGCCATGAGAAAGGCTCCTTCACGGGCGCCGCGGAAAGGCGTCCCGGAAAGTTCTTGGAAGCCGACGGCGGCACGCTGTTCCTCGACGAGATCGGCGAGTTGCCGCTCGACGCCCAGGTGAAGCTGCTGCGCGCGCTTCAGGAAGGCGAGATCGACTCCGTCGGCGGCAAGCAGCCGGTCAAAGTCGACTTCCGGCTCATCTCGGCCACCAACCAAAACTTGATCGCACTCGTGCAGGAAGGCCGCTTCCGCGAGGATCTCTACTACCGGCTGAACGTGTTCCCCATCTGGGTGCCGCCCTTGCGCGAGCGCTTGGAAGACGTGCCGGAGCTGGTGCGCCATTTTACGGCGCGCTTCGCCGCCGAGGAAGGCAAGCGTATCGACGGGATCGACGCCGAAGCCGCAGGCATGCTCCAGCGCTACACCTGGCCCGGCAATATCCGTCAGCTCGAG
>NZ_LPWD01000253.1 GCF_001723295.1 Methyloceanibacter marginalis | reverse complement strand
GGCTGGTTCGGCGGCGGCGGCGACCTCACGCCGGTGCTCAATCGCAGGCGAAACCAAAACGACCAAGACTCGAAGGATTTCCACGCCGCCATGAAGGCCGCCTGCGAAGGGCAGCCTTCGGCCGACTATCCGCACTTCAAGGATTGGTGCGACGAGTATTTCTACCTTGCGCACCGACAAGAGCCGCGCGGCATCGGGGGCATCTTCTACGACTATCTCGACTCAGGCGATTGGGAGGCGGACTTCGCCTTTACCCAAGAGGTCGGCAAAAGCTTCGTCGAAATCTATCCGGAGATCGTGAAGCGCAACATCGGCAAACCCTGGACGGACGAAGACCGCGAGGAGCAACTCGTCCGGCGCGGTCGCTATGTGGAATACAACCTGCTCTACGACCGGGGCACCATCTTTGGCTTGAAAACCGGCGGCAATGTCGAGGCGATCCTGTCCTCCCTGCCGCCCCTGGTCAGGTGGCCTTAGGGGACCCTACCCCCGGATCCCGGCATACATCAGAGGCGGCGTGATCGGGGCGCTGACGCCGGCTTCGACGGCGGCGGCGCTGCGGAGGTCGAAGCCGGCGAGCGAGGCGTCTTGGGCAAGCCGCCCGAACAGCATCGCGAGCGCCGTAAGCACCAGAACTGCAACGATTTTCCACATGTCCGCTTCCCTTCCTTCGGCCCCGGAAGCGCGTGCCCCGCGCTCACCTGTGCGAAGGTTTAGGGTTTGGCGGCTGAACCCAGTCTGAGGCGGCCGTTCATCTGCCGTTTAGGTTCCGCGACTGGCCCAAAAATCATGCTTGCCAAGGGGTTCGGCATCGCTCATCCTCTTGGGCACCGGGCGCCCACGGCTTTGGGCGCGGACTTGGACGACGGCAAAGTGACTAGCGGCGCAACAGCTCGACCCTTTCCTGACATCTCAAGACGTCGAAGGCCCCTCTCTGTCGAGGCGGGTCGGCGGCCCGTTGTGTGAAACTTTTGAAACGGGAAAGGATTCCCTGACATGTCTCGTGTGAACGGCACTGTGAAATTCTTCAACCATACGCGCGGCTTCGGCTTCATCCAGCCGGAAGACGGCGGCAAGGACGTCTTCGTGCATGCCTCGGCGCTCGAGCGCTCCGGCATTCCGCCCCTAAACGAGGGCGACAAAGTCTCTTTCGAGATCGAGGACGACCGTCGCGGTCGCGGCAAGCAAGCAGCCAACGTGCAGCTCGCCTAAGCAAGCGCGAAAATCTGACCCTTTTGAACCGCCGGGCCCCGCCCGGCGGTTTTTTCATGCGCGTTCAGAAGCTTGAGAGCCACGAGCCGTTCAGGCTCGGTTCATCTTGTTGGCCCTAAATTGCCTCAAAGCGGGGGCAAAAACTCGCTTCACCCTATCCCTGGGGGAACCCTCCACTCCGCAAGACGCCTCCCAGCATCTTGCGCTTAAGGAACGCGAACAATGGGTAAGACAACCTTCACAGCACTGATTGCTGCGTTCGTCGGGGTCATGGCCCTGACACTCTCCGTTCCGGCGGAAGCCGGCCGCGGACACGGAAATGGCTGGAAAGGTGGCGGCAACCGCTACGTCCAGAACAACTATTACGGCCGCGGCGGCGGCTACTATGGCCGCCGTGGCGGTGACAACTGGAATGCGGTCGGCGCAGCCTGCTCGGCTTCGGCGTCGGCGCATCGTCGGCGAGCGCGCTCACGCCGCGCGAGTCTATGTGGCGCCGCC
>NZ_LPWD01000252.1 GCF_001723295.1 Methyloceanibacter marginalis | reverse complement strand
CTCGCCGCCTCGCCGATCAAGACGGCCCTTGGTCTCACGGGCGAGCAGATCGCGGCGCCGGCGAGAATGGCCCCGATCACGATCGAGGCCACACCGTCGGCCCATTCGAGACCGAGTTCATAGGCTGCAGCTACGCCTGCCGCAGCCGCCACCAGGCCCAGCATCGCGGCGCTGTCCTCGAACAGGACGGTGAACGTCGCAGGGTCCTTGGATTGGCGGACCGCGGTGAAAAAGCGAAACTTGCGCCTGCTACCTTGAGCCTTGCGGAACTCCTTGTAGGCTATCGTCCAGGCAGCACACTCGAAGACGAAGGCAAATCCGAGCACGATGTAGTTTATGTAGGGCCTGTCGATCGGGTGGGGGTTGAGCAGCTTGTTGATGCCTTCATAGATGGAAATACCGGCGCCGAGTGCGAAGATCAGAATCGCCACCACGAAGGCCCAGAAGAAGATCTCCGCGCCATAGCCGAAAGGATGCTCGGCGTCCGCCGGCCTCTTGGCCCGACGCATGCCGAGAAGCAGCAAGCCCTGGTTCCCGGTGTCCACCACCGAGTGGACGCCCTCGGACATCATGGCCGATGAGCCGGTGATGGACGCTGCCACGAACTTACTCACGGCGATCAGCGCGTTGGCGCCGAGCGCCGCGTAAATCACTTTGCGGGAGTCGCTTTTCACAGGCCGCTACCTCCATGCCTCGCGGCTACAACAAACCAAAGGCCAATGACCTTTCCCGCGTCGCCGACGGTGAAGTCTACATCGCGAGAAGGCGAATGCCTGCACGCTCTGCTTGCCGACGTCCAGTTGCTTCCCCTAGCCGCATCGTGCCAGGGTCCGTTCGGGAAGGCGCATCGGGGGGTTCATGTCGCACTCGACTCGTTGTGCACGAAATCGCTTTTGCGCCGCCGGCGCATTTTTTATTGCCGCATCGTTTGGCGCCGCTTCCGAAGCGCGAGCAGACCCAGAGGGGGGCCGCTCGGTCACGCTCGGCGGCGCGGCGATCGTCAAGCCCAAATACGAGGGCTCCGACGAGTTCGAGACGATTCCCATCCCGATCATCATTCCGAAATTCAGCGAGACGGTCGAGGAGAACGGTTCCGCGATCACCGAGGTGCGAAAGCGGGTGAACTTCCGGGGGCTGGACGAGATCCGCATCCGGGTTCTCGGCGGCGAGCGGTTTCACGCCGGCGCAGTCACCGGCTACATCACCAAGCGCGATCAAGATGACGGTCCGCTCCTGCGGGGCCTCGGCGATATCGACGGCGGGCTCGTGGCCGGCGCCTATACCGGATTCACGCTCGGCGCGTTCCAATTCGACGCCGCCATCCTGGAGAAGGTCACAGGCGACGACTCGGGCCCTGAGTTCCGCTTCGGCGTGGAGACGACGCAGCAGATCACCGAGCGCACCCGGATCGTGGCGCGCGTCGGGACGACGTTCGCGAGCGACGATTACATGCAGACCTATTTCGGGGTGACGCCCGCCCAAAGCCGCGACTCCAAGGCGGGCCTTGCGGCGTACACGCCCGACGCCGGCATCAAGGATGTCTTCTTCGAGATTGGCGGGACGATGGACCTCAGCGACCGGTGGCTCCTCAAGGCGGGCGGGCGCTACGGACGCCTGCTGGGAGACGCGGCGGACAGCCCCGTCGTCGCGACCGAAAACCAGTTCTCCGGCGTGCTCGGGCTCGGCTACCGATTCAATTTGCCCCAGCGCTAGATCTGCGCAGAGACGCAGACATCACGGCTTAAGGCGTCGGACGGCAACTGCGTTGTCGAGGAGAAGAAGTGGTGCCGCAGGAGGGATTCGAACCCCCGACCCCCGCATTACGAATGCGATGCTCTACCGACTGAGCTACTGCGGCTCCGGGCGTGTCGCGCCTGCCGATGAGACTAGATGCGACGTGCAAAGGAAGCCTTGGAATGCCCTTGGGACGGCGTGTAACGCCGCCCCGGGCTCACCTTGGCCCCGTGCTTAATGCCAATATCGGTAAGGCGCAAGCTGGACGCCAATCTTCGGCCTCCACCTCCAAACTCAGCGGATCTGCGCCGCCCGAAGACGTTCCAGCGAAGTCGGGCTCTCGTCGGGATCCGGCTGCGCGACACCGGGATCGTCGGGGGGCCGGATCGGCATGAAGTCGGGCGAAGCGGGCTTTTCCGCCGTCCGTTCCGTGCCCACCACGTTCACTTTGGGCCCCGGCGTCGCCGCCGGTGACGTTTCGGCTTTTCCGGCCTTGACGACGGCCGTTGCAGAGACTTCGACCGTCTCACCTTCTCGTTCTCGCGGCTCGGGTGATTTTTCTCCCCCCTCGCTCGTCTCGGAGACAATGGGTGTGACGTCGACCACGTCGGAGGGCTCCGCCGGCGCCAGGCTCGCCATGGCGCTCGCATCGCGCGGGGGCTCCGTATCCTCCGCGATCATTAGCGTGTCGTCGCCGCGGCCAATGGCGTCGACTGGCGCCTTCCAAGCGAAAGCATCGACGGCGCCGGTGACCGGCGACACAGGCAGCCAACGGTCGGAGACGTAACCGTCGGCGATCCAGGCGCGATCGCGCGGCGCGCGCACGGCCCGCGCCAGCCACTCGCGTTCCCGGCCCTTGTCGCCGCTACCGCCCTCGATGCGCGCCATCAGCGTGCAGATGCGCGCGGAAGGCCGACCCTCAACGTAGGGCGCCAGCACGTCGCGCGCTGCTGCCATTCCTTTGCGTCGATCGCCGCTTGAGCGACGGCGATCGAGCCTTCGACGTCGTCCGGGGTGAGACCCGCCAAATACTCGACGCGCTTCAGCCTATCTTTCGGAGAGAGGCCCGGCTTGGCGAAGGCATAGGCCACCGCAAGGTCGGGATGGGGCGACAGCTTCCAGGTGCGTACGATCTGTCGCGAAGCTGCACGCGCTTCGCCCTTCGAGGCGAACAAGCGTCCCGCGAGCTCCGCCGCCGGCACCAGCGAGGGCGCAAGCCGCAACGCCTCATTGGCGAGCGTCAGCGCCTTGTCGGGATCGAAGGTCTCCGTTTCCCGCGCTTCGGCGGTCAGCAGCACGGCGCGGCGGCGGTTCGCCGTGCCGGTATCCACATGACCGTTCTGCCGGGCGAGGGCGAGCGTGTTCAGGGCGCCATTCCAATCGCCGCGCGGCTTGGATATCGAACAGTGCGTTCACGCCCCAAGCAAGTTTTGGGTCTTGCCGCACCGCTTGCTCGGCCAAGCACGCGCCGCGTCCTCGTCATTGCCGCGCTTGGCTTCGAGAAACAGACCGCGCAC
>NZ_LPWD01000251.1 GCF_001723295.1 Methyloceanibacter marginalis | reverse complement strand
TCGGCATCGCGCTCGGCATGTTCAATCTCGACAATTCCATCCGCGATTTTGCGCGCGCCTCGATGAACTATGGGCTGGCGCGCAACATGCCGGTCTACCTCTCCACCAAGAACACCATCCTCAAGGCCTATGACGGGCGCTTCAAGGATCTGTTCGCCGAGATCTACGAGACCGAGTTCAAGGACGCCTTCAAGGAGCGCGGGCTCACCTACGAGCACCGGCTGATCGACGACATGGTCGCCGCGGCGCTGAAATGGTCGGGCGGTTATGTCTGGGCCTGCAAGAACTATGACGGCGACGTGCAGTCCGACACGGTGGCGCAGGGCTTCGGCTCGCTCGGCCTGATGACGTCGGTGCTCATGACGCCCGACGGCAAGACCGTGCTGGCGGAGGCGGCGCACGGCACGGTGACCCGGCACTTCCGGCAGCATCAGGAGGGCAGAGCCACCTCGACCAATTCGACGGCGTCCATCTACGCCTGGGCCGGGGCGCTGAAGCACCGGGCCAAGCTCGACGGCAATGACGCGCTCGCCCGCTTCGCCGAGACGTTGGAGAAGGTCGTGGTCTCGACCATCGAGTCAGGCTTTATGACGAAGGACCTGGCGCTCCTGGTCGGCGCCGACCAGGCCTGGCTGACCACGGAAGGCTTCATCGACAAAATCGGCGAGAATTTGCGCGCGGCCGTGGAGAAGCGCCAGGCGGCCTAGGCCTTCTCGCCTGCGGGCGCCTTGCGCGCCGATTTCCGGGCGGGCGGAGACGCGTCGATCTCGGTGCGCTTCTTTGCCACTTCGCGGATGTGGGTCATGATCTCGGGATGGCGGCGCGTCAGCCGCGCCAGCGCCTGGCTGTCGAGCACATAGACGCGGCAGCGCGACTTGGCGATGACGTCGTGCTTGTGGCGGCGATGCTCCAGCAGCGCCATCTCGCCGAAGAAATCCCCCTCCTTCAGGCGTCGTGTTCCGGCCGCGGCGACTTCGACGACGGCTTCGCCGCTCGCGATCAGGAACATGCCGTCGCCCACGTCGCCCGCGCGCACCATGGGCACGCCGGGCAGATAGCTCCGCGTGTAAAGCAGCTTGGTGATCTCGGCGATCTCCGTCTCGTCCATGCTGGCGAAGAGTGGCACACGGGCGACCATGGACCAGGTGACCACGAATTGATGGCGGTTCGATTCTTGCGAGAAGCCGGTGGCGATGATGGCGATGGGCAGCGCGAACATGCCGACGCCGAGCAGCATGACGACGCCGCCGAGCATCTTGCCCAAGGGCGTGACCGGGACCACGTCGCCATAGCCGACCGTGGTGAGGGTGGCGAGCGCCCACCATGCCGCCGCCGGCACCGACCCGAAGGCCACAGGCTGCGCCTCGCGCTCCAGGAAATACATGCCGGTCGAGGCGAACAGGAGCAGCACCAGCATGATGAGCAGCGCGCCGAACAGCGCGCGATACTCGTCCGCCAGCACGCGGCCCAAAGTCTGGAGCGCCGGCGAATAGCGCACGAGCTTGAGCAGCCGGAACAATCGGAACACCCGAAGGATGCGCAGATCGATTGGATAGATCCAGTGCACGTACCACGGCGCGAAGGCGAGCAGGTCGATGATCATCATCGGCCGGGTGGCGAATCTGAGCCGCGCCCGCCATGGCGGCATGCGCGACAGCATCGGGATCTCCACGCAGCTCCACAGCCGCAGCAGATACTCCACGGTGAACACGGCGACCGAGAACAGATTCAAGGCGTCGAACCACGGGCCATATTCGGCGGCGACGGAATCGACGGTCTCGGCGGCAAAGGCGACGGCGTTCAGGACAATCAGCGCCACGATGAACGCCGTCACCGCATGCGCCGCCGGATGGGCGTCGCCGCCCACCTCCAAGATGTCGTGGACCTTCCTGCGCCAGTGACGCCAGACGGTCTCCCCGGCCATGGCCTAGCCGTGCCCGGCGCGG
>NZ_LPWD01000250.1 GCF_001723295.1 Methyloceanibacter marginalis | reverse complement strand
CGAGAAGCGGGTCGAGGCGCTGCGTTTGGCGGAGGCCTTCCGCGCCCAGGTGATCGACGCCTCCACCGAGCATTTCGTGTTCGAGATCACCGGGCGCAATCCAAGATCGAGCAGTTCATCGTGCTGATGCAGCCGCTCGGTCTCGTCGAGGTTTGCCGCACGGGGCTGGCGGCCATCGCCCGCGGCCCGGAGCGGATGTAACGGGCCACTTGTCTTTTCGCGGGTCCGGCGGCAAAACCCGGGCCGAACCACATCTCAGACTTCATACGTAGGGGAACAGGTATGCGCGTCTATTACGATCGGGATGCCGATCTCAATCTGATCAAAGGCAAGAAGGTCGCCATCATCGGCTATGGCAGCCAGGGACACGCGCATGCGCTGAACCTGAAAGAGTCTGGCGTGAAGGATGTCGCGGTGGGCTTGCGCCCGGGCTCAAAGTCCGCCGCCAAGGCCGAAGGCGCAGGCCTCAAGGTCATGTCCGTGGCCGATGCCGCCAAATGGGCCGACGTGGTGATGATGCTCACCCCGGACGAGCTGCAGGGCGAGATCTGGCAGAACGACCTCAAGCCCAACATGAAGGAAGGCGCCGCGCTGTTCTTCGCCCACGGGCTCAACATTCATTTCAATCTCATCGAGCCGCGCGCGACATGGATGTCTGCATGGTGGCGCCGAAGGGCCCGGGCCACACGGTGCGCGCCGAATATTCGCGCGGCGGGCGTGCCCTGCCTGGTGGCCATCGCCCAGGACGCCACGGGCAATGCGCATGATCTGTCGCTGTCCTATGCGTCCGCCATCGGCGGCGGCCGCGCCGGCATCATCGAGACCACCTTCCGCGAGGAATGCGAGACCGATCTCTTCGGCGAGCAGTCCGTGCTGTGCGGCGGCCTGGTCGAGCTGATGCGCAACGGCTACGAGACGCTCATCGAGGCGGGCTACGCGCCGGAGATGGCCTATTTCGAGTGCGTGCACGAGGTGAAGCTGATCGTCGACCTCATCTACGAAGGCGGCATCGCCAACATGAACTATTCGGTCTCCAACACCGCCGAGTATGGCGAGTACGTCTCCGGCCCGCGCGCGACCAGGCGAGCAAGGCCGCCAAAGAGGTGCCTGACCGACATCCAGTCCGGCAAGTTCGTCAAGGAGTGGATGCTCGAGAACAAGATCAATCAGCCGAGCTTCAAGGCCATGCGCGCCAAATGCGACAGCCACGACATGGAAGTTGTGGGTAAGAAGCTGCGCGACATGATGCCGTGGATCGCCGAGCGCAAGATGGTCGACAAAGCCAAGAACTGACGCTCAGCCTCGGGGACATGATGCAACGTTTCGCGACTTCTGCCGGCCTGCTCGCGGCGCTGATCCTGTGCGGCGCTCAACCCGCCGTGGCGAAGCGACCGAGGCGCAGCTCGACGCCATCAAGGCCAATTGCCGCTCCGATTTCATGTCCAATTGCTGGGGCGTGCCGCGCGGCGGGGCGGAAGCGTTCCAATGCCTCAAGGAGCACATGGCGAGCCTGTCGGCCGGCTGTCAGACGGCGATCAAGGCCGCCACGCCCGCACCGGCCCCGGCAAAGGCACCTGCGCCTGCCAAGAGCCGGCTCCGGCGGCTGAACCTGCTCCTCCGGCCACGCCCGCGCCGGCGCCGCAACAAGAGGCTGCACCTGCCGAGGAGCCGCAGACGAAGTCGGCAAGCCCCGCACCGCAAGAAAGCACGCCGGCATCGGCCCCCAAAGCCGCCGCGGCGCCTCCACCCGAAAACGCCAGCGCCGGAAGCGGCCCCGCCGGCCAAAGCCGCGGCGACGGATCCGCCCCCACGCCTGAAGCTTCAGACGAGGGCCCGGCCATCATCGGCTTCATCCCGCCGCGCAAGAAGCTGATGGTCCAGCGCCATTGCCGCCAGGAGCTCGAGACCTATTGCGCGGATATCGATGTCGGCCAGGGCCGCGTCCTGCGCTGCCTGTTCAGCCACAAATCCGATCTGACGCCGGACTGTCAGGGCGCGCTCGCCAAGCTCAGCAATTGAGCGAACGGGCTTGTGCCGCTGCACACCAGTTTCGTCATGGCCGGGCTCGTCCCGGCCATCCACGATTGAGCCCACTGCACGGCCGCAAATCGTGGATGC
>NZ_LPWD01000249.1 GCF_001723295.1 Methyloceanibacter marginalis | reverse complement strand
GCCCCATTGCCCAGGGCGGATGAACAGCACATTCGAACCAAGCTTGGCCATCTCCTCCTTGACCTTCTCGGTGGTGCCGTTGCCGATCGTGACCATGGCGATCACGGCGCAGACACCGATGACGATGCCAAGCAGCGTCAGAAAAGAGCGTAAGGCGTTGCGCCGGACGGCCTGCACCGCGAGTTTCAGGGTCTCGTAGAACATCAGGCCGCCTCCTGCGCACGGCTGTCGCTTGCGATGCGCCCGTCAAGGAAATGCACGACGCGGCCGGCATATTCGACCATCTCCGGCTCATGGGTGACCATGAGGATGGTGATCCCCTGCTCACGATTGAGCCCGACGAGAAGCTCCATGATCTCGTGACTGGTCTTGGTGTCGAGATTGCCGGTCGGCTCGTCGGCCAATAGCACCGCGGGGTTAGTGACAATGGCCCGCGCGATGGCGACGCGCTGCTGCTGGCCTCCGGACAATTCACCGGGGGTGTGCCGCGCCCTGCCTTGGAGACCGACGCGCTCCAGCGCCTCCATGGCGAGCGGCCGGCGTTGGGCATGGCGCATGCCGCGATAGATGAGCGGAAGCTCTACATTCTCAACCGCGGAGGTGCGGGCCAGCAGGTTGAAACCTTGGAACACGAAGCCGAGATAGTTCCGCCGCAGGAGCGCACGTTGCTTCCGGTCGAGCCCGCCCACGTCTACGCCCTTGAACAGATAGGCGCCGGTCGTCGGTTGATCGAGGCAGCCGATGATGTTCATCGCGGTGGACTTGCCGGAGCCGGACGACCCCATGACCGCGGCGAACTCACCCTCGCCGACGGCGAGGTTCACGCCGTCGAGCGCACGCACTTGCGCATCCCCTTGCCCGTAAATCTTCGTGACGTCACGCAGCGCGATCAGCGGCGACGCATTCGCCCTAAACGGCTTGGTCACCGGCATCACCTGGCGGCTTCCGTGTCGACGATGACCGCTTGGCCGGGGGTAAGCTCGCCTTTTACGATCTCGGTGCGCTTGCCGTCCGTCGCGCCACGGTCACGGCCATCTCTTGCGGATTTCCGTCGCTCAGGACGCAGACCTTGCGTTCCGCGCCCGTCGGCTCCGAGGGACTACTCGGCCTGCGCATGCGCGGCGGCCCAGGCATCAGCTTTTGCAGGAAGTTCCGTTTGTCCACCGCTTCGCCGCTCGGCGGCGAAAAGCGCAGCGCCGCGTTCGGCACGGTCAGCGCGTCCTGCACGTGGGCGACCACGATTTCCGCCGTTGCCGTCATGCCAGGCCGCAAGAGCAGCTCGGAATTGTCCGTCGTGAGAACGGCCTTATAGGTGACAACGCCTTGGACCACTTCGGAGCCGTAACGCAGCTCCCGAATCTCGGCGGTGAACGTTCTGTCGGGATGGGCATCGACCGTGAAGCTCGCCTTCTGCCCTTCACGCACGCTGCCGACGTCGGCCTCATCCACGTCGACCTGAACCTCCATCTTCGTGAGATCCTCGGCGATGGTGAACAGCACCGGGGCTTGCAGCGATGAGGCCACGGTCTGGCCCGGCTCGACGACGCGGCTCAGGACCACGCCCGTGATGGGCGAACGAATGACGGCCTTCTCCAAATTCGTCTCGTTGAGGGCAAGGTCGGCGGTGGCCGCGGCGACGTCGGCCTTGGCGCTTTCCAGCGCGGCGAGTGCCCGTTGATGCCCGCTTCGGCGGTCTCCAGCTGCTGCGCGGCCCCCACTCTCCTAGTGACGAGCTGTTGCTGGCGCTCCCGCTCAAGCCGCGTTTCAAGGACCGTCGCCTCGGCCTCGCTGACCTTGGCTTTGGCGGCCTGGAGCTTGGCCCTCGAGCTGTCTACCGTCGACGACAGCTTGTCGGTGTCGAGCTCGGCCAGCGTCTGCCCCGTGGTGACGGCGCTGTTGTAGTCCACAAGCACGTTGCGCACGATGCCGGAGAGCTCGCTCGAGATCTCGACCTCGTTGGTCGGCTGCACGGTCCCCGTGGCCGTGACCGCAACGGTGATGGCGCCCTTGGTCACCGGCTCGGTGACATAGCGGGCGCCGCTATTGGAGCCGCCGGTCCCGAAAATGGCGTAGAGGAGCACCGCCACGCTCGCGAGCGCCGCGAGGACGAGCTTGGGACGGTAGCGCCCGAGCGTAGCTTTCGGCTTGTCTAGGCCGAGCACGGCCTCGATATCAGCCTCGACCTTCTCGGCCCTGACCGTCTCGGCCCTGACCGTGTCGGCTTGCACAAATTCGTTCATCCCGACCCTTCTTCCTTCTCGGGGGCGCGTCCCTTGGGCGCGTCCATGGGCCCGCCCGTCGCGGTCCTCGACGCGTCCTCAAGTTAGGGCGGCAAATCGCGCATTGCTGGAGATTTTTGTAACGAAACAGCGCGTTTCGGCGCCCCGGAAACGTTTCGACACAAATCTCCTGCGCGCGAAACATTGGGAAATGCCGCAGCCCAATCCCGGCAACGATCCGGCGCTAGCCTCTGCTGCAGATCAGGAGGATTCGCCAATGAATGTCGATCTTTGGGTTGCCGCGCTGCGCATCCTAGCCGCCGTGCTGGCGATCAGCGTCTTCTGGCCGAACCTCTTTGAGCCGCGGCGCTGGGCGCGCCGCCTGGACACGAAGGCCGACACGAGGAGGGCCACACGATGACACTGTTTCTTTGGACCATGGCGCTGACGTGCTGGAGCACCGCCGCTTTGCTGGTCGTCTCCATGATCTACCCCCGACCTGTTCCGGTGGGTCCGCCTCGGCGGCCATGATAGCGCCGACAGGGGTTGTCAGGCGCCGGCCGGCGCCGCAATCGCCGAGCGCTGAGAGAGAACCGGCGCGCCTTGGGATCGAGGATGCGGTAGCCGAGTAGCTTCACACCATCGTTGATCAGGAACCAGACCAGCGCGTAGCCCCAAACGAAGAGCGCGAGCTCCCAGCCGAGGGCCGGCATCAGCAGCCCATAGACCGCGAGGATCGTCGCGAGCGCTGCGTGCCGAACACGGCGACCACGAGAATAGGCGCCGGGGCGATCGACCAGAACGGTCCGCGCGTGCGCGTGACGAAGATGTTCAGGTGTCCCGCCACCGAGAGCTTCAGATACATGAGCGTCTGGACCACCTCGCGATCCAGATGCAACACGCGCTCCCCGATATAGAACATGCCGAATGAGGCGATCACGCCCGCAAGGCCGAGCATGGTCGAGATGCCCAGCACGCGGTGCATGTTCCAGGCTTCCGGCTTCGGCGCGGGACGCACATTGTCGTAAGCAATGGATAGGATGGCGCCGTCATTGAGCAGCGCCAGCAGCACGATCATGATCGCGGTGACGGGATAGAAATTGAATACGAGGATGGCCAGCGTCATGAACAGGAGGACGCGAATGGTCTCGGCGATGCGATAGATCGCGTAACTGTTCATGCGCTGGAAGATCTTGCGCGCTTCCTTCACCGCGTCGACGATGACCGTGAGACCCGGCGTGAGCAGCACGATGGCGGCGGCGGCGCGGGCCGCGTCGGTGGCGCCGGAGACCGCAATGCCGCAATCGGCTTTTTTCAAGGGCGGCGCGTCGTTCACGCCGTCGCCCGTCATGCCGACGATGTGGCCGTGCGTCTGCAGCACGTCGATAATGTGGAATTTGTGCTCGGGAAACACTTGCGCGAAGCCGTCCGCGGTCTCGATATCGTGGTCGAGCTGCGCCGTTTGATGCGCTTTGGTATCGCCGAACATGCTCGCGTCGAGGATGTTGGTGCCGAGCCCGAGCTGGCTCGCGATCTCCTTGGCGATGGCGATCTGGTCGCCGGTGATCATCTTGACGTCAATGCCAAGCTCCTCGGCCGCGGCGATCATCTCCTTGGAGTCCGGGCGCGGCGGATCGTAGAGCGGCAGCACGCCGAGGAACTGCCAATCACCCTCCCCTGACGTTTTGGCGACGCCGAGCGCCCGGTAGCCGCGCTTGGCAAGCGCTTCGGTCGCCTGATTCACGTCGTCACGGACCTGGTCCGCGTTGCGCGCCAACGCAAGAATGACCTGCACGGCGCCCTTGGTGACCTTGAAGCTCTTTCCGTCGGTCGTCTTTACCGTCGCCTCGGTGCGTTTGTGCACGGGGTCGAAGGGCTGGTAGTGCGTGATCTCGAAGGTCTTGAGCGCAGCCTGGTCCTTGACCCCGGCGATGACCGCCATGTCGATGGTGTCCTGGTCCTCGGCGCGGGAGGCAAGCGCGCCGTCGAGCACCAGGTCGTCGCGCGAGACCTTGCCGACGCAAACCGGATCGCCGAGCGTCAGCTTGTTCTGGGTGAGCGTGCCTGTCTTGTCGGAGCACAGCACGTCCACGCCGGCCAGCTCCTCGATGGCGGCGAGCCTGCTGACGATCGCTTGCTTGGCGGCAAGCCGGCGCGCCCCCACCGCCATGGTCACCGACAACACCGCGGGCATGGCCACTGGGATCGCCGCCACGGTCAGCACTAGCGCGAATTGAAGCGTGGTCATGACCGGATCGCCGCGGAACATGGCGACGACGAAGATCAGGGTCACCAGCGCGATGGCGATCACGATCAGATAATCGCCGATCTTGAGCACGGCGCGCTGGAAATGGCTGACCGTGTGCGCCTCCTCGACGAGCGCCGCGGTCTTGCCGAAGAAGGTGTTCCCGCCCGTGGCATAGACC
>NZ_LPWD01000248.1 GCF_001723295.1 Methyloceanibacter marginalis | reverse complement strand
TCGCCGCCCTTGAAGAACAGGTCGGTGAGGCGAAGGTCGTTGTCGCCCCATCCTTCGATCACGCCGCCTTGGACGCGGCCGACAAGAGTGATCTTGTTGGTGATCGGGTAGTAACCGCGGGCGTCGGCCACGGAGCGGATGTAGTTCACGTCGCCACCCACGCCGGCCAGATCTTGCGAGAATGAGGCGAAGACGCCGCTGCTGGGCTGCTGCGGCAGATTCCTGGTGTCATAAGCGATCGTGTAGCCGACACTCGAGACGAGCACCTCGCCCTCTTCCGCGGCCTGTTTCACGGCGAGTGACGCGTTAGAGGTCGGATCGTAGATCTCCTCTTGCTGAATGCGGTAGCGCAAGCCGAGTTGCGTGTTGTCCGCGATCGGGAAGCCGACACGCAAATTGCCGCCGGTATCGCGCTGCCGGAACGACGCCACGTCGCGAAGATCGACCTCCTTATGGAACAGGTCGAAGCCGGCGGCCATATTACGGTCGAGGAAGTTGGGCTCGGTGAAGCTGAAATCCACCTGCGCACGTTCAAGCTTCCCGAGAAGCCGAGGCGGACATATTGGCCCTTACCCATGAGGTTGCGTTCGGTAATGCTGACGTCGCCGATCACGCCTTCCGTCGTGGAGTAGCCGGCACCGAAGGAGAGTTCGCCGGTGGGCTGCTCGACCACGTTTACGGCCAGGATTACGCGATCGGGCGCGCTACCCGGTTCCGTCTCGATATCCACGGATTTGAAAAACCCTAATGAGCGCAGTCGCTTACGGGCTGCTTCCACGAGGAGCCGGTTATAGGCGTCGCCCTCGGCAAGACGGAACTGGCGACGTATGACCTTATCTTCGGTTCGGAAATTGCCGACGATGTTGATGCGTTCAATGTAAACCCGCGGGCCTCGTCGATGACATAGGTGATGTTCATCGTATGCGCGACCGGATCTCGATCAAAACGCGGCCGAACCTGTCCGAAAGCATAGCCCTGCTCGGAGACCTTGATTGTCAATGCCTCGACGGTTTTCTCGACCTTCTCGGCGTTATAGCGGCGTCCCGGCCGGGTCAGGATTACGCCGCGCAGCGCGCCGACGTCGAGCGACGGCAGCGCGCTCTCGATGTCGATATAGCCGAACTGATACCGCTCCCCCTCCTCGATGGTGAAGGTGATAAAGAAGCCCTGCCCGTCGCGGTCGAGGTCGGCGGTCGCTGAGACGATCCGCGCATCGGCGTAGCCGTTCTTGAGATAGAACTGGCGCAACAGCTCGCGGTCTAGGTTCAACCGGTCGGGGTCGTAGATATTGGTGCTCTTTAAGAAGCTCAGCCAATTCGTCCGCGTGGTCGTGATCACAAACCGGAGCTGAGAATCGCTGAAGGCGTGGTTGCCGATGAAGTTGATGGCCCTCACCTTGGTGGTGGGCCCCTCGGTGATCTCGAAGACAACGTCGATGCGGTTGTTGTCGAGATTGATGATCTTGGGCTCGACCTGAGCGGCATAGAGGCCTTGGCGCCGGTAGACAGCCTGGATGCGCTGCACGTCTGCTTGCACGCGCGCGCGGGTATAAACGGCACGCGGTTTGAGCTGGACCTCCGCGGCGAGTACGTCGTCGTCGACCTCGCGGTTTCCTTCAAAGGCAACCTGGCTGATGATCGGGTTCTCGACGACAATGACGATGATGGTGGAGCCCTGCCGGCGGATGCGCACGTCCTGGAAAAGGCCCGTGGCGAACAAGGTCTTGAGGGACTGGTTGACCTCGGCGGGATCGTAGTTGTCGCCTGAAGAAAAGCTCAGATAGGAGCGGACTGTCTCCGGCTCGACGCGGCGATTGCCTTCCACAACGATGGACTGGATGACAGTGCCTTGGGCGGATGCCGACAGGTCCCCAAAACTCACGCTGAAACCCAGCGAAAGCGGGACGCTACACATCACGAGGAGGACCGCGAGCAGTCCTCTTTCCAACGTCCACCGCACCATTACTGGTGTATTCCCCTCAAGCCGACCCCGTAGGCAAAGCGCCTTAGGGCGCAACTGGCCATTTGTTTGTGGCCGATTTTTGGTAGTCTTCTGTTAACCATTCGGGACCTCGCGGGCCCCGCTAAGCTTGTGCCCCTACAACCTCCGATCACAGAAACTTCAAGTGAATCAGATCGTTCCAGGTCGCGAAGATCATTAGCATGAGCACGAAGGCGAGGCCAATGCGGAATCCTATTTCTTGTGTGGATTCGCTCAGCGGCCGGCCTCTTATTGCCTCAATGCCGTAGAACAAAAGATGACCGCCATCCAGCATAGGTATTGGGAACAGATTTATTAGCCCAATACTGACGGAGATGATGGCAGCGAGGTTGAGAAGCGCAACAAAGCCTGCCGTTGCCACCTGCCCCGATACTTGCGCGATACGCAACGGACCGCCCAGTTGGTCGGCGTCCTCGCGCCCAGTGACCACATCGTAGAGATAAGCCAGGGAGCGGGAGACGACGAAATAGCTCTCCTTCACGCCCATGACCAAGGCGGTGGCAGGATCGTGGCGCTCCAGCGTCCAATCGTCTGGCGAGGCGCTGCGCTGAATGCCGAGCAGACCGATTCGCATGGTGTTGCCGAACCGGTCGGTGATCTCCTTCCGCTCAGGCGTGGCCGTGAGCTCCACATTCGCACCACCGCGATCGACCACGAAATGCAACTCCTGGTCGGGGCTGGTCGCCACGATACGCTGCATGTCGGAAAAACTGCCGATCTCGGAGCCGTCGATGCTGACGATCCGATCGCCGGGTTCGAATCCGGCCCGCTCGGCGGCGCTGCCCGGGGCCACGGCGTCGACCTTGGCGGCTGTTATCCGCTCACCGAAGACGCTGAAGATCGCGGCAAAGATGATGATCGCGAGAAGGAAATTTGCGATTGGGCCGGCCGCGACGATGGCGGCGCGTTGGGCTAGCGACTTGCCCTGGAAGCTCCGCTTGCGCTCCTCCTCGGGCAACGCCTCGAAGGCTTTTCGGCCCGCGGCGCTGGCGACGTTCTCGTCGTCGATGAACTTCACATAGCCGCCAAGGGGGATCCAGGACACGCGCCAGCGCGTACCGTGCCGGTCGTAGAAGCCGAAGATTTCGGGCCCGAACCCTATGGAGAAGACCTTGACCGCAACCCCGCACCAGCGCGCCACCAAGAAGTGCCCGAGCTCGTGGATGAAGACCACGACCGTCAGCACGAACAAGAAGGGGAGGAGATAGCTGAGGATGGTGTCGCCGAAGCCGGAAAGCAGATTTATCGTGTCCATAAGCGAGGTTACCTGTTGATTTTGTCCGTTCTTAGCCCGGGATCGGGGCTCATGCAAACCGGGGCAGCCAGCCCCGCGCACGGCGTCGCGTCTCTTCGTCGATCTCGAGCACATCGTCAGCGGTTTGCGGGCCGAGACAGATCAAATCGGGACAGGCGGCGAGCGTGGATTCGACCAGTCCAGCGATGGCGAGAAAGCCCAGGCGCTTTTCGAGGAAGGCGGCGACCGCGACTTCATTGGCTGCATTGAGGACAGTTCCGGCGCTGCCGCCCGCGGCCAACGCTTCCTTAGCGAGACGCAAGGCGGGGAAACGTTCGAGGTCCGGCGCCTCGAAAGTGAGCGAGCCGATCTGCGCCAGGTCGAGCCGTTCATTGGGCACATGCATTCGCTCCGGCCAGGCCAGGCTGTAGGCGATGGGTGTCCGCATGTCGGGGCAGCTCAGCTGGGCGAGCACCGCGCCGTCGCTCATTTGTACGAGGCAATGCACGATCGACTGTGGGTGAACCAGCACGTCGAGCTTTTCGGGGGCGAGCGCGAAGAGATGATGCGCCTCGAGGAGCTCCAGCCCCTTATTCATTAGCGTGGCGGAGTCGATGGTGACCTTCGCCCCCATGGACCAGTTCGGATGTTTCAGGGCCTGTTCGGGGCCGGCCGCGGCCATCTGTTCCAAACTCCAGGTGCGGAAGGGTCCGCCGGAGGCCGTGAGACAGACACGCTCGATGCGCTCGGGCTCCGTCCCGGTCATGGCCTGAAGCGCAGCCGAATGCTCTGAGTCCACCGGCAGCAGGGTCGTGCCGTGGCGCGCGACCTCGGCCATGAAGATGCGGCCCGCGGAGACGAGGCACTCTTTGTTGGCGAGCGCCGTCGCCGTCCCTTGGCGCACGGCATGCAAGGTCGGTTTCAAACCGGCGGCGCCGACGATCGCCGCCATGATCCAATCGGCCGGACGGCTTGCGGCGTCGAGTAATGCCTTCTGCCCGGCGGCGGCCTCGATGCCCGTCCCAGCGAGCGCCGCAGTGAGATCCCCGTAACTTTCGGGATCGGCGACCACGGCGAGCTTGGCCCGATGTCGAATGGCAAGCTCCGCAAGCCGGGTTCCGTTCTTGCAGCCCGTCAGCGCCACGACCTCGTAGGCTTCGGGGTCGCGGCCGACGAGATCGAGCGTGCTCTCACCGATCGAGCCTGTGGCGCCGAGCACGGTGATCCGTTTCGGCCGTTTGGTGGACGGTGGCGGCTCGGTGTCCGTGAATGTGCGAAGGGGAAACAGCGGATTCGCCTCTACCAGATGAGAGGCCGGCGCCCGGCGACGCCAGATCGCGCAAGGCGATAAGGCCCGCTAACACGGCCGCCAGGAGAAGGCTATCGATGCGATCGAAAAGCCCGCCATGGCCTGGAATGAGTTGGCTCATGTCCTTGACGCCGAAATGCCGTTTTACCGCACTCTCAAGCAAGTCCCCCATCTGACAGGCGAGCGCAAGGCCTATGGCGACGAGTGCCAGACCTAAGCGAGACGTGCCCCCCAGGTAGACCGCGAAACCATAGCCCACCAAGGCCGGGATCAAGATGCCGACCAAGAAGCCGCTCCAGGTCTTTTTCGGTGAAACGGTTGGCGCGAGTTTTGAGCCGCCGAAGCCCCTGCCCCCGATATAGGAGGCGGTGTCCGTGGTCCACGCCACGGCGAGCAGGAAGAGGACGGCGGCAAGCCCAAATTGCGGGTCGCTGCGCAGCCAGATCAGCGCGGCAGCGGGAAGCGCGACATAGGCGAGACCGGCCACGGCCCACATCGCGCGCCCCCGGTCAGGTGCGGAGTAACCGACGACCACTGCGGTCGCGCCGAGAACGAAAAAGCCGAGATCGAAGCGGCCGAGCGCGATGAAGACGGTGAGCGCGACGACGCTCACGGCCTGGATCAGAGAGGTGCCGTCGAAGCCGTTGCCCCGGGTGGCGCTGCCCCACTCCCAGAGCAGCAACCCTGCCGCCACGATCACCAGAGCGAGAAAGCTCCATGGGCTCAACAGCACCGCCCCGAGCGCTATTGCGGCGAGGACGACAGCCGAAGCCAGCCGGCGTAAGAGTTCGGGTGCCTGACGGGAGTCCGTGCTGGGCTGATTGTCGCCGGACGGTGCTGCGGAGGTCACGCGGTGGATCTCGCCGACCGACCGCCGAAGCGGCGGTTCCGCCGCTGATACTCGGAAATGGCGGCCTCGAACAGCTCCTTGGTGAAATCGGGCCAATAGACGTCAACGAAGACGAACTCGGCATAGGCCAACTGCCAAAGCAAGAAGTTGGACAAGCGCAGCTCGCCGGAGGTGCGGATCAGAAGATCGGGGTCGGGCAGCCCGGCCGTGTCGAGGTAAGAGGCGAAGCGGTCCTGAGTCACGTCCTCGGGCACCAAGATGCCGTCCTTCGCGTCCTCGGCGATCCGCTGCGCGGCGCGGGCAATCTCATCGCGTCCACCGTAGTTGAACGCGATGGTCAGGTTCAGCGCGGTGTTGTCTTTGGTAAGCTCGACGGCGTCATCGAGCATGCGCAGGATGTCATCCTCCAAACCGTTGCGCGAACCGACGACACGGATCTTCACCCCGTTCTTGTGAAGCTCGGCGAGATCGCGCCGTATGAAGCGCCGCAGCAGGCCGAACAGATCGTAGATCTCCTGTTCGGGGCGTGACCAGTTCTCGGAGGAGAAGCTGAACAGGGTGAGATGGGTGATGCCGAGCTCCATGGACGCTTCGACGATCCGCCGTACCGTTTCGACGCCCTGGCGGTGGCCTCGACGCGCGGCAGCCCCCGCTCGGCCGCCCAGCGGCCGTTGCCGTCCATAATGATGGCGACATGATGTGCGGCCGGCCTGTCGGCATCGCCCCACTTGTTGTCCATCGCGAGCGTCACAGTCGGCGTCTCCGCAGCAAATCCAAACGCGAAACTACGCTTCGGTGCAGGTTAGACCTGCATGATCTCCGCTTCCTTGGTGGCAAGGGCCTCGTCGATCTCCTTGATGACCTTATCGGTCAAGTCCTGCACCTTCGTTGCCAGCGAATGGTGCTCGTCCTTGCCCATATCGCCATCCTTCTCGGCCTTCTTCAGGTGCTCCATGCCGTCTCGGCGCACGTTCCGTACGGCCACCCGCGCCTGCTCGGCGTATTTGTGGGCGACCTTGGCCAGCTCTTGGCGCCGCTCCTCGTTGAGCTCGGGGATCGGGAGGCGCAGCAGTTGCCCCTCCGTCACGGGATTGAGGCCGAGATCCGATTCGCGGATCGCTCTCTCGACGGCATTCACTTGGCTCTTGTCCCAGACCTGAACCGTGATCATGCGTGGCTCAGGCACGTTGACGGTCGCCACCTGATTGAGCGGCATCGGATTGCCGTAGGCCGTGACCATGATGGGATCCAGCAGACTGGCGCTGGCGCGGCCGGTGCGGAGGCCGCTGAATTCCTGTTTGAGTACGTTGTGCGCACCATGCATACGCCGTTCGATCTCAACCAAATCGAAGTCAGACATCTTGCCTTCCCCGCTCGCCGTTCTTGCCGGGCACCCATGTGCTAGGCTTTGGCGTGCTCTGTTGGCGTTTCCAAGCGTTCCCCAGTGGGCTTATCCACCGTCTATGGTGGTCGAGGCGCCCTGCCCCTGCAACTCAAGAGCCAAACTCCCTTGGTTCTTGATGGAAAACACAATTATCGGAATCCGGTTGTCCCGGGCAAGCGCGATCGCTGCGCCGTCCATGATCTTCAGATCCTGCTTGAGCACGTCAGCGTAGCTGAGCCGCTCATAACGCTTGGCGTCGGGCACCTTCTTAGGGTCCGCGCTGTAGACGCCGTCGACCTGGGTCGCTTGTACAAGGCTTGGCATTCCATTCTCCGCGCATCGCAGCCGCG
>NZ_LPWD01000247.1 GCF_001723295.1 Methyloceanibacter marginalis | reverse complement strand
AGCATCTCCGGGTTTCGAACATGAGGTGCGCCTGCGCCAGGAGCGGATCCAGGCGATCCGCGCCGAGGAAGAGCTTTGGCAGAAGCGGATCGCCAATGCCCGCGAGCAGATCGAGACGCTGCGCGCCCGTAAGCACGGAGACAAGCGCCGATCTCGAGGCGCTGGCGAACCTGCCGGCGAAGATCGAGGAGCGGCGCGGCAAACTGATGGACGCGATCGCCGAGGCCGAGCGCGAACGCGCCAAGCGGCCGACGATCTCGCCGTGGCGGAGACGGCGCTCAAGGCCCAAGAGAAGAGCTTGCGCGCGGTGCAGGAGAAATTGGCCGAGGCCCGCGAGGGCAAGGCGCGCGGCGAAGCGCGGCTCGAGGGCGCGCGCGAGCGGCGCAGCTCACTCGCGCGGCTGATCCGCGAGCAGCTCGACTGTGCACCGGAGGAGTGCCTGACCCGCGCCAACCTCAAAGACGGCGCCGAGATCCCGGCGCTCGACGCGGTCGAGGCGCGGCTCGCCAAGCTCAAGGCAGACCGCGAGCGGCTCGGCGGCGTCAATCTCCGCGCGGAAGAAGAAGAAGCCGAGCTTTCGGCGCAACTCGAAGAGATGGAGCGCGAGAAGGCGGACGTGGAGGAGGCCATCGCGCGGCTGCGCCAGGGCATCTCCAACCTCAATCGCGAGGGCCGCAAACGTCTCCTGGAGGCGTTCGAGTCGGTCAACGGCCATTTCACCCGCCTGTTCCAAACGCTGTTCGGCGGCGGCTCGGCGGAGCTGAAGCTGGTGGATTCCGACGATCCGCTCGAATCGGGCCTGGAAATCTTCGCTCAGCCTCCGGGTAAGCGCACGCAGACGCTCACGCTGCTCTCGGGCGGCGAGAAAGCGCTCACCGCCATGGCCCTGATCTTCGCGGTGTTCCTGACCAATCCGTCACCCATTTGCGTGCTGGACGAGGTGGACGCGCCGCTCGACGACGCGAATGTCGACCGCTTCTGCCGGCTGATGGAGGAGATGTCGAAGGAAACCGATACGCGCTTCCTGATCATCACCCATCACCCGCTGACCATGGCGCGCATGAGCCGGCTGTTCGGCGTCACCATGCAGGAGAAGGGCGTGAGCCAGCTGGTGTCGGTGGATCTGGAAACGGCAGAGAAGCTGCGCGACGCGGGCTAGACCTCTCGGGGCGGAGGCATGGACCTGGGAACTCTCCTCGCAATCCTTGCCTTCCTCGCCGTGCTGGCCGCCATCGCTCTCGGCTTGCGCTTTCTGGTGCCGCAGCTGATCGACAATTTAAAGGGAAGCTTCGGCAGCGCGACAGGGTGGACCACGCTGTCCCGCGTCTACGCCACGTCCTCGAAGCCTGAGGGCGAGGCGCTGAAGAGACAATCGCTCGTCGCCGGCGCGGTCGTCTACCGGTACCTCGTCACAGCGGTCATCGGCGATACCGGCCTCTATCTGGCAGTCGGCAGGCCCCTGCCGCGCCAGCCAATCCTCATCCCCTGGAGCGACTTCACGGACGTCCAATCCGTCCGGCTTTTCTGGCAGAAGGCGGCCCTCGTCTCGATCGGGGCGCCGAGAGTGGGCACGCTCACCCTGCCGATGACGCTCTACGATAGGATACGCCCGCATCTCCCGCCCCAACTCGCCTCGAAGGACGTCTCCTCCAAGCCTGTCTAAGGATGTTTCGATCGAGTTAGTGGTCCTCGATCCGATCACGCCACGCGCGCGGCCGTTTATGCAGATGCGGCACGGCGACGATCAGCAGTTCCTTGCTTTCAGCGGTGAAGATCAAACCGTACGGGAATTTTCCGAGGCGGCATCGCCGCAACTCTGCATCCACCCTCTGCCACGCCTCAGGATACTCCATGATGCGCTCAATCGCGGCGGTTGCTGCGAGCAGAAAATCTCCGCCAAGTCCGGGGACCTGCGATTCGTAGTACCGCACGGCCTCGCTCAACTCCTCTTGTGCGACCTTGAGGAAGCGAACTTTCACTTCTTGGAGAGACCCGCCAAGACCTCATCAAGGCTGACGGTGTCGATCTCGCCCCGCCGGTAGGCTGAAGCCGGTCACGGGCCTCCTCGGCCCACAATTTCTCGATCTCGGGATCGGCCGGATCGAGGCTCTTCAGGAGGTCTTCGACCAGCGCGATCCGCTCTTCCGGGCTCAGGCGCCGCGCTTCCTCGCTCAAGGCTTTGATCTTGGCGTTCATGTCAGACCTTCCGTTCCTCCGGCTCTTCTAGCATATACGCTGGAAGGGGGCATTTTTCCCGGGATTCGACGACCTCCCTGCGGCGGCGTGACTTCCTTGACACCCCGGAATCCCAAACTAAAGTGCGCGCGAAGCTTGAGGACCAGCCGGTTCTTTAGGGCTCTCCCGGAAATTGAGCAGCGCCAATGGCCGGAGCCGAAAATCAGTCCGGACGCCCAAAGAGCGGCCGCGGCACAGAGACTATTCGGCAGCGGCTCGACGCTCTCGAGGGAAAGCTGGCGACCGCACACGGCCGCCGCCCGCCCCCGGAGGAGCGAGAGGGCCGGGGCAAGGCCATGGGCCAAGCTCTCAGGCTGGCGACCGAAATGGTCGCGGGCGTGGCGGTTGGGGGGTTCATCGGCTGGGCGCTCGACCGGCTGTTCGGCACGGCCCCGTTCTTGATGGTGGCGTTCCTGTTTCTTGGGGCCGCCGCCGGGATCATGAACGTGGTGCGGACAGCCAAAGCCATGCAGGGCGAGCCCATGCCGGGCCAGCACCTGCGTAACGCGACGGACGATGACGAGGATTAGGGGCTTATCGACGTGATTGGGGTAGCTTACGCCGCGGAAGACGCAGGGCACGGAGACGGTCACGGTGGCGGCACCGGGCTGCCCGATCCGATGCATCAGTTCGAGATCAAGCGGCTGATCAATCTCGACGTGTTCGGCTTCGACGCCTCCTTCACCAATTCCGGCCTGTTCATGGTGATCGCCGCCGCGCTGATCACGCTGTTCACCCTGTTCGCCATGCGCAAGGGCGCGCTGGTTCCCGGACGTCTTCAGTCCGTGGCCGAAATCTCCTACGAGTTCGTCGCCAATATGGTGCGCGACAACGTGGGCACCGCGGGCATGAAGTATTTCCCCTTCATATTCACGCTCTTCATGTTCGTGCTGGCGCTGAACATGCTCGGCATGGTGCCCTACTCCTTCACGGTGACCAGCCACATCATCGTCACCTTCGCGCTCGCCGCGTTCATCTTCATCGGCGTCACGATCATCGGTTTCTGGAAGCACGGCATCGGCTTCCTGAAGTTCTTCGTGCCGTCCGGGGTGCCGTTCGTGATGCTGCCGCTGTTAGTGGTGATCGAGGTGATCTCCTATCTCACGCGCCCGGTCAGCCTTTCCGTGCGTCTGTTCGCCAACATGATGGCGGGACATACCATGCTGAAAGTGTTCGGCTCGTTCGTGGTAGCGCTGGGGCTTCTCGGCGGCTGGGCGGCGCTCGCGTTTATGGTGGCCTTCACGGGTCTCGAACTCCTGGTGGCGTTCCTCCAGGCCTATGTGTTCGCCATCCTCACCTGCATCTATCTCAACGATGCGCTTCACATGCACTGAGCCATCACACGCAAAAACGATCGTTCCAAGGAGAGAATTATGGACGCAGAAGCAGCAAAATTGATCGGCGCAGGTCTTGCCTCGATCGCGCTTGTCGGCGCCGGCGTCGGCATCGGCACCATTTTCGGCAACTACCTGCAAGGTGCGTTGCGCAATCCGTCGGCGGCTCCGAGCCAGTTCGCCAACCTGCTACTGGGCTTCGCGCTTGCCGAAGCGACGGGCCTGTTCGGCCTCGTGGTGGCGCTGATCATCCTGTTCGTATTCTAGTCTGAGCCTTCGCTCTCAGGACACGATCCATGCCGCAACTCAACCCGCTCGATTGGGGACCTCAGCTCGTTTGGCTGGTTCTCACCTTCGGCATTCTCTACCTGCTGATGCTGTGGGTTGCGCTGCCGCGCATCGGTAGCGTGATCGAAAAGCGCGCGGCGCATATCTCCGGCGATCTCGCCACGGCGGAGAAGTTCCGGCGCGAGACCGAGGAAGCCATCGCGGCCTACGAACAGGCGCTGGCCGAAGCCAAGCAGAGAGCCCACACCATCGTCGAGGAGGGCCGCGCTCGGCTGAAGGCGGAGAGCGATGCCGAGCGCGCCAAGCTCGAAAAAGAGCTCGCGGTCAAAAGCGCGGAAGCCGAGGCACGGATCGAGAAGGCTAAAGCGGCGGCGATGACCGAGGTCAACGCCGTGGCCATGGATGTCGCCGCCGATATCGTCAAGCAACTGATCGGCACGGCGCCGCCGAAGAGCGACCTCGAGAAAGCCGTGATCGCGGCGCGGAAGGCTTAAGAGCCATGGATATCCTCGCCACACCGGAGTTCTGGGTCGCCGTCTCCTTCTTCCTGTTCCTTGGGCTCGTCTTCTATTTCGGCATGCACAAGAAGATCGCCGTGGCGCTCGATGCCCGCGCGGCGGCCATCGCCAAGGAGATCGAAGAGGCGAAGGCGCTGCGCGAGGAAGCGCAAGCGGTGCTGGCCGACTATCGCCAGAAGCAGAGCAACGCGGCCCAGGAAGCGCAGGCGATCGTCGATCGCGCCGGCAAAGAGGCCGAGGCATTCGCGGCCGAGACCTCGCGCAACATGAAAGAGCAATTCGAGCGGCGCATGAAGCTGGCCGAGGACAAGATCGGCCGCGCCGAGGACGAGGCTGTGCGCGACGTCCGCGCGGCAGCGGCCGACGCGGCCATCGCGGCGGCGCAAATGGTGATCGCCGACAGGCTGACGCCCGAGACGGCCGACAAGCTCGTCAAGCAGGGCATCGACGCGCTGAAATCCAAACTGAACTAGCGCTTTCCCCGACAGCTAAATTCCCGCCGCCCGTGTGCGGTGGAACCGCCTCGCGTTCCTGCTTTTGGCAATCGCCAAAATCGATGCGATAGTGAGGCATGGTTCAAGTCGTGGAACCGCGCCACGCCGTCACGCTCGCCGATTACGAGAGCATCGCCGATCTGAGCGGTACCGTGCGAAGTCTGCGCCAGGAGGCCGAGAGCCGCCTGGCGGGGCTCGACGGGCGGCGCGTCGTGATGGTGAACAGCACCGCGCAAGGCGGCGGCGTGGCGGAGATGCTGCCGCCGCTCCTGTCGATCATGCGCGAGCTCGGCATCGACGCTCACTGGCTCGTGATCGAAACGAGGGACCAAGACTTCTTCCGGCTGACCAAGACCCTGCACAATCTCATTCATGGCGCGGGCGACCCCAATCTCGCCGCGACCGACCGTGACGTCTACGATCGCGTGAGCGCCGAGAACGCGGCGGCGATGGAGGAGCACCTGAGGCCCGGCGACGTGCTGGTGATCCACGACCCACAGCCGATGGGCGCCGGCGCGATCTTGCGGCAGAAAATGGATATCGCGGCGATCTGGCGCTGCCATATCGGTCTCGACAAGGAGACGCCGGAAACCCGCGCGGCGTGGGACTTCCTCGATCCCTATCTCAAGCCTTACGACCATGCGGTCTTCACCGCGCCCGAATATATTCCGAGTTCGCTCGCCGGACGCTCGACCATCATTCACCCCGCCATCGATCCGCTGAGCCACAAGAACAGGCACTTACAAGTCCACGAGATCGTCGGCATCCTCGCCAACGCCGCGCTGATCAAGCCCTGGGGGCCGGTCCTCACACCGTCCTTCGCCGAACCCGCCAAACGGCTGCAAGCCGACGGCAGCTGGGCGCCGGCGACGGAGCCCGAGGATTTCGGGCTGCTGTTCCGGCCCATCGTGACGCAGGTGTCGCGCTGGGACCGCCTCAAGGGCTTCCTGCCGCTGATGCAGGGATTCGTCGCGCTCAAGCGAGATCTCGAGACGCGCACCGATCTGGAAGAACACCATCGCCGCGCGCTGCAACTCGTCCGACTCGTTCTGGCCGGACCTGACCCCGCATCGGTGGATGACGATCCGGAAGGCAAGGAGGTGCTGGCCGAGCTGTGCGCGGCCTATAGGGGCCTGCCGCCGCATCTCCAGGCCGATATCGCCATGATCTCCCTGCCGATGTCCTCGAAGAAGAACAACGCGCTGATCGTCAACGCGCTGCAATGCTGCTCCGACGTGGTGGCGCAGAACTCGATCCAGGAAGGATTCGGGCTCACGGTGACCGAACCCATGTGGAAGCGCGCGGCGCTGATGGGCTCGTGCGCCGTGGGCATAAGGCAGCAGATCCGCCCCGACCTGGACGGCGTCTTGGTCCGGCATCCGGAGGCTCCGGAGGAGATCGCCGAGACCCTGGACGCGCTGTTGGCCGACCAGGCGAAGCGCGAAGTGCTCGGC
Organism: Methyloceanibacter marginalis; assembly: GCF_001723295.1. Taxonomy (GTDB): domain Bacteria; phylum Pseudomonadota; class Alphaproteobacteria; order Rhizobiales; family Methyloligellaceae; genus Methyloceanibacter; species Methyloceanibacter marginalis. The sequence continues at coordinate 698 of NZ_LPWD01000247.1, read as the reverse complement.
CGCAGCGCGCGGCAACGCGTCCACGACAATTTTCTGGTGTTCACACAGGTCAAGAGCTGGCTCGAGCTCCTGACCAACACGATCGCGGACCGCTGGCCGAAAAGCTGATGGCGCGGCTCAAGGACGCGCTTCGGAGAGCATCGGACAGCTCAGCGTATCGCGGAATGCGGTTACCAGTTCTTCCTGCGATTCCGCGGTGACGTAGAGACCGTTATTGGTGTCCGCCAAGCATTTGATGCCGAGCACGCTCTGCGCGCCCGTCCAACTGAAATACGATGTGCGGTAGGCGATGACGTGGACGGTCAGATCGGCGGCCGCGTCATGAAGCCGCTTGCCGAGATCGCAGGGCGAGCCGCCGCACGTTTCCTCGCCATCGGTGAGGACAACGACGACACCGGGCTTTTGGCGGTAATCCAAGACGTCGGCGGCTTGCTCCACCGCCGAGGTGAGCGGCGTCTTGCCTGCAGGCGTCAGAGCGTTGACCTCTTGCATGATGCGATTGGCTGCATTCGGCTCAGGCCGCAAGTTCAGCTCGACATTGCACTGATTGTAGGGTCCGGGCCGTAGGTGATGAGCCCGACCCGGCGATGCCGCGCAGCGGCCGGCAGAACCTTGCCGAGCGCAGAGCGGACCTCGTCGATGCGCGTGAGCGTGGTGGCGATGCCGAGCTTCACATTGCCCGACATGGAGCCCGAGGC
>NZ_LPWD01000246.1 GCF_001723295.1 Methyloceanibacter marginalis | reverse complement strand
ATAGCCACTTGGCTCTTCCTGGCCCGCTCGGTTGGCATGCTTGCCATTTGGGCCGCCTTTATCGCGTGGGGCTGCTTCTTCCACTGCGGTGGCAAGGAAGCCGGCCTGCAATCGGCCATTCTCGGCAATATCGCCGGCGCCATCATCGCCGGCATTACGCTCTGGGTGGCGACCCAGACCGGCATTGGCGATCAGATCGGCCTGCCGATTTGGGCCGGAATCTGCGTCGGCGTCGGCGTTGCCGCGATGGTCCTCTTGGCCAATATCCCGGCCTTCGCCGCCATTCCGGCACAGGTCTATGGCTTCGCTTCCGTGGTGGCTCTGACGCTTCTGGGCAACGGTGCCGGCAATCTGACGGCGGCCTCCATGGAGAACCCGGTAGTGGTCATCATCTGCTCGATGATCGTGGGTGCGCTCTTCGGCTGGGTCTCGGAGAAAGTCGCAGGCATGTTGGCTGGGGCCGGACACGGCGCCCACGCCAAAGCTTACGCGGGAATCCGGCAGTTGGGCTCCGGGACCCCCTAGGCCCGGGGCTTGCATGCCGATCGACGGCGTGGCCTTGCCGAGAGGCCACGCCGTTTATTCTTTCCGGTGAAGCTCTGGGCAACCCTGTTTTCGGGTGTGCCTTGCGCGCGGGGGCGGAGACCGGCAATGTGCCCGCTATTCTTGTGTCCTAGGGTTCCGCGCGGATCGTCCGCGCCTTTTCGGAGACGTTGTAAAAGTCATGTCATCCGTCGACGTCGTATGGAAAGGCAACTGCCGCGATCCGGAAGCCCGGTATCGGCTGCTCGGTTATCTCCACCGTCTTGCGCGCGCGAGTGAGAGCTATCTGCGCCGGGGCGAGAGGCCCTATCTGAGCCTCGTCGGCAAGGGGCATGAAGCTCTGCCGCGTCCCAACATCGAAGTCATCGACCAGACTCTCGAAGGCCCGATCCTGATTTCGAGCGCCATCGGACCGCATCCCGAGACGCTCGTGGCGCGAGCCCTGGAAGCCGGGCTCACGGTCATCGCCCCGGACGACGGTGGCCCCCAACTCATCGTGCTCGACGCGGTGCGTCTGCGCGGTCTCGACTTCAGACTGTTCGATCCACGGGAGCTTTATCCCAACAATGACCGCATGAGCTTCGTCTTCGTGGAATGCCCCGAGCATCATTTCCTCGATGGCCGGCTGGTCGAGGTCAACCGACGCGAGGACAAGATCTATCTGGCCAGCCCGAGCATCCACCTGCGCGCTATCTCGAGGATTGGACCGACTGCCTGTTCTCATGGATTCGCTTTTTCCTCATGGGCGATTTTTGGTGGCAACGCCGCGAAGAGCTGCAAGGCTATTCGGATTATCGCGGCGTGTTCGAAGAGCTCCAGACCAGCCGCGGCAGCGCCGAGGCCGAGGACGCGACGTTTGACGCGGTGCTGTCGACCTTCGCTCAGCACGCCGAGCACACGATCGGCGAAGTGGCGCAGCTGGCCAAAGCGGGGAAAGCGTAAAGCTACTTCGCCTCTTTGCCGAACGCCTTACGCAGCTCGTCCTTTGCCTTCTCCAGCCGGGCGCGGTCCTCCTCGGACAGGTTCTTGCCGGCGCGGTTCATGTAGAAGACGAGCATCGACATCGCCGAGCGGAAGGGATCCGCTTTCCGCCGCTTGCTCGCTTCGGCAGAGCGCTTCAGCGACGCCGCGATCTCCTTCGGGTCTTCAAGCGCGAACACCCCCTTCTTGAGGTCGAGCGCGTGGGAATGCTCGGTGACGTTTTGAGACCAGCGCTTGAATGTCGTCCTGGTCATCTGTCTCCAACACCGATCTAGAAGCGTCCTTCGTCGGGGATATTGAGGGTCGTGCCGCACGCTTTGCAGTGGACTGCATCCGCCTCGTGCCGCTGGAGCCGCATTCGGGGCAGGGGAAGCGCACCTTTTGCGGCCTGAGCAGCGTCTGCAGCAGGCGCAAGAACAGCGTCACACCGAAGATCATGATGACCACGGCAATCAGCCGCCCGAGCGAGCCTTGCAGGGTGATGTCGCCGAAGCCCGTCGTCGTCAGCGCCGTCACGGTGAAATAAAGTGCGTCCACATAGTTGGCGATAAGCGGGTTCCGCCAATGCTGCGTCTCGTAGACGATGCCCGTCATGATGAAGACAAACACGATGAGATTGATGACCGCGGTGATCGCTTCCTCGTTGCGCCGGAAGAACGTACTGTCGGCCCGCAAGCGCGCCACCAGCTGATAAGTGTGCAGGAGCCGCAAGGTGCGCAGGATGCGCAGGAAGCCGAGCCCTTCGCCGACGATGGGAGCGAGAAACGAGAAGATCGCCACCATGTCCGCCCAGGTGGCGGGATGGGCGAACTCCCGCACCGGATGCGGGCTGACCCAGATCCGCGCGCAGAAATCCGCGAGGATTACCAGGCCGAAGATCACGTCGAGATATTCGATCCAGGGTTCGCGCGGGATGAACGAGGTCCCGACGATGAAAATGATGGTGAGAATATCGAAGGCGAGCAGCCCGTAGCGGAAGCGGTGCGCCGCGACACTGCGGCCGTGATAGAGCAGCCGCAAACGCTCGCGTAAAGTCTCGGCCTCCGGCTCCGCCTCCTTCGGCGGTGGCTCGGATTTCTTCGTGGCGGACTTGCTCTTGCCTGAGGTCTTCGCTGCGGTCATGCGCCTTCTTTGTGTCGTGCCGCCAAGGTAATGTCCCGCGGGTTCACGAGAGAGGAAATGTCATGGCAGCGCTCACGCTTTACCACGCGGCGCCTTCGCGATCATCCATTGTACGCTGGATGCTGGAGGAGCTCGGCGAACCTTACGATATTCACCTCCTGACCTTGACCAAAGGTGAGCAACTCAGCCCCGACTACCGGGCCATCAACCCGATGGGCAAGGTGCCAGCCCTGCGCCACGGCGAGGCCATCATCACCGAGTCGGCGGCGATCTGCACCTATCTGGCCGATGAATTTCCAGCCGCTGGGCTCAACATTCCCGTCGGGGATCCGCGGCGCGGGCCGTATCTGAAATGGCTGTTCTTCGCACCCGGCTGTATCGAGCCGGCCATGATGGACCATGCCTATCCGCGCCAGGAGCAGCCGCGCCATGGGACGCTGGGTTACGGCGACTACGACACCGTTATGGACATAACCGCCGAGGCCGTGGCGCGCGGGCCCTATCTGATGGGTGAGCAGTTCACTGCGGCCGACGTGGTCGTCGGCGCGAATTTGCGGTGGGGTCTCATGTTCAAGCTCGTGCCGGAGCGGGCTGAGTTCACGGGCTACGTGGCGCGCCTCGAGGCCCGGCCGGCGCTCCAGCGCGCGACGGCCTTGGACCAAGAGATTATGGCGGCGTCCTAGCCCGAACGAACCGCGCCGAGGATCTGCAAGATAAGTGCGGTGCCGAAACCCCAGGCACCGTTCACCGCAAGCCCAATGAGAAAGCGCGGCCCCATCGCCTGCATCGGCTCGCCTTTGAGCGGCGGGACCACGAAGAAGGCGACGAGGGTGAGCGCGAGGGCCCCGACAATGACCCAGGCGGCCCAATAGCTGGGGCCGCTCAAATGGACGAGGACGGGAGCTAAAACCAACCCCCAGAGGCCGCCCCAAAACGCCTTGGACAGGACCGCCGGCACGCCGAACGGCGGAATAGGGTCGGTCGCCCAAGCCGGGCGGTCGAGCGGAATGATGCCGGTATGGTTGAACAGGTACCATAAGCCCTGATGAAAGATCAGCGTGGCGAGGAACCCGGCGACAAAGCCAAGCAAGAGCAGCTTCAGAGACATGACGATCTCCCCCGTTTCGCCGCATGATGCGCTATTGGCGCCATGGCGCAAGGCGAGGTTGAGGTTGGACACAAGATGTTGACCATCGTCTCCGGAGGACAGACTGGCGTCGACCGCGCGGCACTCGATGCCGCCATCGCCGCCGGCTTGCCCTATCGCGGCTGGTGTCCCAAGGGTGGTTGGGCGGAGGATTATCCCCATCCTCCCGGCGTGCGAACGCGCTATCCGGCTTGCAAGAGACGCCGGACTCTTCGCCCGACAGCGCACCGGCTGGAATGTGCGCGATGCTGACGCGTGATGGTGCTCGCCGATGAGCGTGGGATTGCCGCCTCAAGGGGGACTGGCCCGCGCCTTGGCGCACGCGCACGAACGCGACAAGCCGCACATCGTCATCGATCTTGAGCGCGCGGGCGCGCTGAAGCTCGCACAAGACTTTCTGCGCAGCCGGACAGCGCAAACGCTCTGCATCGCCGGACCTCGGGAAAGCGAGGTGCCCGGCATCTATGCCGAGGCCCGCGAGTTTCTGGTCGTTCTCCTTTGCGACAGGCCGAAAGGGAACGATGGCTGAGCGCGCAAGGTTCGCTGGCAGCTCATTTGCTGCCTAGGACGGAACGTCGGCCTCATGCGGCACCACCACGGCAAACATATCGCCGAGGGCCGACAGGCTCGCGGC
>NZ_LPWD01000245.1 GCF_001723295.1 Methyloceanibacter marginalis | reverse complement strand
GAGCGTCTTCTCGAACGCTTCCACCAGGTCCTGCCGGTTCTCCGCGGTGATGTAGAGGCCGCCGGTTTCCTCGGCGAGACATTTCACGTCGAGGAAGCTTTGCGCGCCGGTCCAGCGGAACGCCCTCAGCTGATAGCCGACCACATGGACGGTCAGCTTCCGGCCGCTTGCCTTGATGATCTTGCCGAGCTCGCAAGGCGCCCCGCCGCAGGTTTCCTCGCCGTCGGTCAGCAGCACGATGACGCCCGGCTTGTCTTTGGACTCGAGCGCCGCCGCGGCCACCTTCACCGCCGAGACGAGCGGCGTCTTGCCGGCCGGGTTGATCTTGTTGACCACGCTCATGATGGGCTGGGTCGCGTTCCACATGGGCTCGAAGTCGAGCTGGACGTTGCATTGCTCGTAGGGGCCCGGGCCGTAGGTGATGAGGCCGATCTTGCGGTACCGCGCGGCATGGGGCAGCACCTGGGCCAGGGCGATGCGGACCTCGTCGATGCGCGTCACGTCGCTGAACAGGCCCTGGACCGTGTTGCCGGCCATGGAGCCTGAGGCGTCGAACACGATCATGGCATCCTCGGTGCATTGCTGCCGCGCCTCGTCCGGCGCCTGGGCAGCGGTGGGTCCGGCGAAAACTGCGATGAGCGCGAGCGCGGCGAAGCCCACGAAGCGTGACAGCCTGGTCATGCCCGACCTTAGCTTAGAACGCGGAGCGCCGCGTTCCCAATCGCGTGAGACCGGCCGGGCGCATCCGGCGTCTCACCGGCCTCGCCCGCTACTCGCGCACGAACGTGCCGAGGCCGTTCCGGTCGTAGTAATCGAGCACGACCTTACTCGCCTTGCCGTCGTCGCCGACGGTGAAGATCGCCCCGGCAAGCCCGTTGGCGTTCTCGCCGATGGTCTCGAAGCTGAAGGTGTCGCCGTCGAAATGGCTGAGCGCGAAGGTGACCGGCGCGCCTTGCGGTCCCAGGGTCATCGAGAGCGCATCGCCGTCGTCTGCGACCGTGAGCGGGCCGTAATAGGCATTGCCGTAGCGTCCCGTGTAAGCGGCAAGGTCCTGCGCGGGCTTCGGCTCCGCCGGCAGTTTCGCGTAGTCTACCTCCGGTGCGTCGGCCGCGCGCATCTGGTCGAAGAGGCCGCCCATGAAGCCGACCCAGTCCACGGTCTGCTTGCCGTTCTGGGCGACATCGAGAAAGGCCGCGCCGACCGCCTCGGCGACGCCGATGGGCATGCCGTTGGTGAGCACGACGATGCCGAGATCCTCGCCCGGCATGAAGGTGACGAAGGTCGCGGTGCCGAGCTCGAAGGCGCCGGAATGACCGAGGCGCACGCGGCCTTCGTCGTCGTAGGAAACGTTCCAGCCGAAACCGTAGAAGCCGGCGGGGGTGGCGACGGAGCGCGGCGGTCCCGGGATCATTTGCGGCACGTGGGCGGGCTCGAGCGCGTCCGCCTTGACGATCTCCTTGCCGTCGAGCGTGCCGTCGCCGAGGAGGCGCATGAAGCGCAGCATGTCGTTCAACGAAGCGGATGCGCCGCCGGCGGGCGCTTCGGCATCGGCGTTGCGGTCGAATTTCGCGGCCCAAGTCCCGTCCTTGAGGCGCGCGTGGATATGGGCCCGGTCCTTATGCGCCAGATAGTCCGCGTGGCGGAAGCTGGCGGTGGTCATGCCGGCGGGGGTGAACAGAACCGAGTCCGCCAGGTCCTCCCAGCTTTTACCGGCGGCTGTCGCGGCGGCGATGCCGCCGGCGGTATAGCCGAAATTGCTGTAATGATAGGTGGAGCGGAATGGGTCGAGCGGCTGTTGGTCGATTTGCGAGAGGATGTAGTCGCGGTCAAAGCCGAGATCTTCCAAGAGGTCGCCGGAACCCGTGCGCAGGCCGCTGCGATGAGACATCAGATCGGCGATGGTGGCGTTCTCGGTGACATACGCGTCGCTCAGCGCGAAGGCCGGATTGTAGCCCTTCGCCTTGCCGTGCCAGTCGACCACACCCTCGCCCACGAGATGGGCGACGATGGTCGAGGCGATCGGCTTCGACACCGAGGCCAGCAGGAACACCGTGTCGGGATCGATCTTGCCGGGCTTGCCTATTTCACGGAGGCCGAAGCCCTCGGCATAGATCACCTGATCCTTGTAGACGATTCCGACCGCCAAGCCCGGGAGGCCGGTCCGCTTCATGGCGTCGGCGACGATGCCGTCCAGTGCGGCCGTGGCCTTGTCGATATCGGCCTGGTCGAACAGCGGCGGCACCGGAGACACCGGCGCCTCCAGAAGGGCTTTGCTCGCGCCCTGCGCGATCGAAGCGGATGGCAGACCGAGGGCGAGCGCCGCGGCCCACATCAAGGCGACGAAGACATTCGGCACGGGAAGAGGCGGCATGAGCGGTCTCCAAGGAAAGGGGCCGCCACTATTCACCAGGACGCCGGTCGGAGCAAAACCTATCCCCGACCGATAGGGCATCGCAGACTGAGAAGCGAGGTGGGTGACCGCAGCGGCCGCCGTCTGAGGACGCCTAGGCGGCCTTGCGAGACTCCGGAAGGGGGGCGAAGTCGGCGGCCGACAGATCGGCTGCGGCGTTGCCCCCATGCCTCTCGGCTCTGTCTCCCGCCTCGGCGAGAATGGAGCCGGCAACGACATGGAGCGAGGGGGCGAGATATTTGGACATGGAGGTCAAAGACAGGAAAATTAGGCTGTCCAACAAGAATATCTCGACTTTCTCAGCCATCGTCCGCGCCATGCGAATTCGCTCCCTGTGCCGCTCTGTAAAGCACTGGGGGCGACGCTAAGGGCGCTGCATGACGGTTTGATGGAACAATTGATTCAGTTTTTTGACAGGGGAAATACAAGAACCGTGAGACCGACTGGAGACGATCTGCTTTCGCAGGGAAGGCATGCACGGGCATGCCGTTGCTTGCTGCTCTGTCGCCCATGAGTTATGAGCACCCTTCATGACAAGGTTGCCCGTCTCAATACCATGGAGGTCATGCGCCTCCAGGCTCTGACCGGCGGGCGAGATCGAGGGAACGGCAACCCGCCGACGACCAGGGTTCAGACACCGAGGCCAATGAGAAAATCGAAGTTCACCCCCGGCGGGTTCGATCTCGCCGTCAAGAAGGCGCGCGCGGGGCGCGGCCTGTTCGCCCAAGAGACCATTCCGAAGGGCGTCTGCATCATCGAATATGTCGGCCGCACGCTCACGGCAAAGGAAGAGGAGACGAGCCGCAGCCGCTATCTGTTCGAGGTCACCAAGAAGAAGACCATCGACGGCTGGAACAAGAGAAACACCGCGCGCTATATCAACCATTCCTGCCGGCCGAATTGCGAGATCGAGATCCGCAAGAAGCGCGTCTTCGTGATGTCGAAGCGGAAGATCCAGCCGGGCGAGGAGCTCGGCTACAACTATGGCAAGAGCTATTTCGACTCCTTCCTCAAGCCCATCGGCTGCCGCTGCCTCAAATGCATGCCGGAGAAGGAATGGAAGAAGGTCAGCGCCAAGCTTAAAAGGAAGAAGAAAAAGGCTTGAGGTCGGAGAGGATCGCGCGGGCCGCGTTGTGGCCCGGCGCGCCGGTGACGCCACCGCCAGGATGCGCCCCGGAGCCGCAGTGATAGAGCCCAGGTAAAGGGCCGCGGTAGTCGGCGTAGCCCAGCATGGCCGTGCGGAGAACAGCTGATTGAGCGTCAGCGCCCCGTGAAAGATGTCGCCGCCGACGAGCCCGAACTCGCGTTCCAGATCGAGCGGGCTCAAGGCTTGTCTTCCCACAACGCTGTTGGCGAAACCGGGCGCGTAAGCGTCGACCGTGGCAATCATCAGGTCGGCGACCTCGTCGCGGGCCTCGTCCCAGGAGCGCCCGTCCGGCAGCTCGGGCGCCACATGCTGGCAGAACAAACTCGCCACATGGGCGCCGGGCGGGGCGAGGCTGTCGTCTAGGGTCGAGGGGATGAGCATCTCGATGATCGGCTCCCGGCTCCAGCCGTATGTGCGCGCATCGCGATAAGCCTTGTCCATGTAGTCGAGGCTCGGGGCGATGATGACGCCGGCCCCGTGGTGTGCGCTGGCCTCCTTGCCGGGCAGGGCGGCAAAGTTCGGCAGTTCCGACAGCGCGACATTCATGCGGAACGTGCCCGAGCCGCACTTGAAGTTCCGCATGCGCCTCAGGAAGTCGGACGGCAAGGCGTCTTCCGGCATGAGCCGTGTGTAGAGCAGTTTGAGGTTTACGTTTGCGGCAAGCGCGCGGCCTTTGACGACGCTGCCGTCTTTGAGCACGACGCCTGTCGCGCGGCCTTTCTCGACGAGAACTTCGGCGACCTCCGCGT
>NZ_LPWD01000244.1 GCF_001723295.1 Methyloceanibacter marginalis | reverse complement strand
GATGCGGATGGGTTTCATGCCGAAGTTCGCTCCACGTCCCTTATTGATTGGTGATGTCAGTTCACTAGTATTAGGCGGCAACATTTGGAATGCATAGCGAAGCCTTCTCACTAGCCGTCAAGGCAGGCTCACCAGTGATGGCCCACCCCATTCCGCCCCTGCCAAGCTTGCGGGCGTTCGAGGCGACCGGGCGGCTCCTGAGCTTCCGCAAGGCGGCGGAGGAACTGTCGATCACCCGGTCGGCGGTCAGCCACCAGATCCACGCGCTGGAAGAGGCGCTTAGCGTGCGTCTCCTCGAGCGCAGCACGCGCGGGGTCTCGCTCACGCCGGCGGGCCAAGCCTTCCTTCCGGAAATCCAGGCCGCGCTGGGCCGCCTCGCCACGGCCATAGCGGACCTTCGGCGCCCGTCGCCCAACGAGCCCCTGACGATCAGCCTGCTCCCCACATTTGCCGTCCGGTGGCTGATCCCACGCCTTGGCGCGTTCAGACGCCGGTACCCGGATATCGAGGTGCGCCTGGACGCCAGTCTCGAGGTGGCCAAGTTCGCGGGCTCCGACGTCGACCTGGCGATCCGCTACGGGCGCGGCGATTGGCCGGGGCTGCATAGCGAGCGTCTCATCGCGGAGTCCCTGATCCTGGTCTGCAGCCCGGGGCTTCTACAGGGCCCGGTCCCACTCAAAGAACCGTCGGATTTGGCGCACCATGTGCTCTTGCATAACAGCTCTCACCCCGAGGATTGGTCGCTATGGTTGAGGGCGGCCGCGGTCACGGGCGTTGATTTGGATCGCGGTCCGAGCTTCGCCTATGCGGAGCTGCTGCTTCGCGCCGCTGCGGAGGGGCTCGGCGTAGCTCTGGTTCCCAGCCATCTGGCGGAAGGAGATCTCGCCACCGGCAGCTTGGTGGCGCCTTTCGATTTTACCTATGACAGCGGCTTCAGTTACTGGCTGGTTTGCCCAATCCAGGCCCTCGACGATCGCCGTGTCGCGGCCTTTAGGGAATGGTTGCTCGGCGAGATCGATGGCCGCGCGATGCCGTCCTAACGGCGTGCATCTGCATGAGGCGCGATGGCCAGCAGATCGCGGAGAGCGGACCGCGGCTTCACGAGGTCGCCCAACGTATACTCATCGAGAACCTTCATGAAAGCGTCGCGCGCACGCTCCAGTGCACGGCGCAACACGCAGCGCGGCAGCACGGCGCAGTCGGCATCGATAGGCTCGAGGCACATCACGATCGCGAAATCCGGTTCCGTATAACGGACCACATCGCCAAGCCCGATCTCCTCGGCGGGTTTTGCCAGCCGCAAGCCGCCACGGCGTCCGCGCACGGTCTCGATGTAGCCGCCGACGCCCAGCTGGTGGGTGACCTTCATGAGATGGTTCTTGGAGATGCCGTAGCTGTCTGCGATCTCCTCGATGGTCGCCAGCCCGTCGTCCTTCAGAGCCAGATACATCAAGAGCCGCAATGCGTAGTCGGTGTAGACGGTCAAGCGCATGAGGTCTCTCCGGGTCAAGGCGCGGCGCAAGCCTTGCGGCACCCTAACATATATCAGCGGTCCATGTTTCTCCCTAGCCGAAGAGAAGCGGATTACAGTGCCAGCCGTCGGACTTCGTAAATCGTGGGCATGTCTAGAGTTGGCTCCATCGCCGTCGAGCGAACGTCTTAGGTCGGCCAGCCGGCCATTGCCAGGCTCTGAAAAACCGGTTGATTCCCGGGGGTCTCAGATCGCCCAGGCGTTATCTGGCGTTAACTATCAGAATGTTCAGTCTTGACTGAACGAACAAGATAGATCATATCTCCAGCCATGGAACACGACACCGAACAGGCGATCTCCGAATTCGTCGAGCGCATGGGTCTGATCACCCAGCCGACGGCCTGCCGCGCATTGCTGGCCGCATTATGGGCTTGATGATCGTGCATGGGGGGCCGTTCGGTTTCACCGAATTGGCTGAACGCTTGAGTGTAAGCCGGGCCAGCATCAGCACGAACACGCGGCTGCTGGAAGACCTGGGCGTTCTCGAGCGCACGGCCGTACCCGGCGACCGGCAGGACTATTTCAGGCTGAGCCGCCAGCCTTATGCGCGGATGTGAGGGGAATCGTCGAGCGGATGCGCCGTGCGCGCGAGGTGGTAGGGGGCGCGCAAGAGGCGCTTCCAGACGATCTGGTTGGTGCGCAAGAGCGGCTCGCGGAACTCGATGCTTTCTACGAGGCGCTAATCGAAAGTTTCGTGACTGTCATCGAAGAGTGGGACAAGAAGCGGGCGAGCTTGGCTCCCCAAAGACGGGAAGGCGCGACGCAACCTGCTTGAACGCGACGCCGTAGGAGTTAGGTCTGTGAACAAGTCATATGTCATTGCTGCGCTCTTGACCCTCGGCATCGCCGCATGGGTGCTCGGCGGCTATGCCATGAAGTCGGCGGGCAAAGAGACCCCCGATGAACCCGCTGTCGCCAAGGCCGTCGCGCCGGTGACCGTGTCGGTGCGCACCCAAGAGGCCAAGCCGGTCGAGCAGTTCATCGTGGCCCGGGGCAGCCGAGCCGAACCGGACGGTGACGATCCGCGCCGAGACCAAAGGCCAGATCTCCGAAATACTTGCGGACGAGGGCGCCAGCGTCGCTGCCGGCGACGTCATCGTCAGGCTTGAAGCCAACGACCGCAAGGCAATGCTTCTGCGCGCCGAGGCGCGCGTCCGCGAGCAGCAGAGCGCCTACGAAGCCTCCGAGTCTCTCGGCAAGAAGGGCTATCAGACGCAACGCCAGGCGGATCAAATCTTTTCCTCGCTACAGACCGCCAGGGCTGAGCTGGAGGAGGCGCGCATCGAGCTCGAGCGTATCGAGATCAAGGCGCCCTTCGAAGGTGTCGTGCTGTCGAGCCCCATGGAGCTCGGCGCCTATGTCGATGTGAACGGCGAGGTGGCGACCATTGTCGACAACGATCCCTTGGTGGTCAGCATTAGGATTCCGCAGCAGGATGTCTCCGCCCTGAAGCTCGGCCAGCCCGCGAACGTGACTTTCGCCACCGGTCAGCAGCGCGACGGCAAGATCCGCTATATCGCGGCGCGGGCCGATGAAGACACGCGCACGTTCCGCGTCGAGGTCGAGATGCCCAACCCGAACGGCGAGATTCCTTCGGGCATCAGCGCCGAGGCCAAGGTGCCGACCGGAACCGTCATGGCACATTTCGTTTCGCCGGCGGCTCTGTCGCTCAACGACGAAGGCAAGCTTGGCATCAAGACGGTCGACGAACACAACAAGGTCACCTTTCATACGGCATCCATCGTGTTGTCGGATGTCGACGGCGCCTGGATCACGGGCCTGCCGCCCCAGGCGCGCATCATCACCCTCGGCCATGGTTTCGTTCAGATCGGCGAAGAGGTCCAGGTCGCCGAGGAGCAAGGCCAAGCCGACCCTGACGGGTCGCGGGAAGCGGCAGCTCTTCTTTCCACGGGAAGCGTCGAAGAGCCGACGTCCAGACGATGAATGCCCTGATCGACGCTGCCTTTACGCGCACCCGCACGGTGGCGCTGGCTTTCGTCATGATCATCGTGATGGGGACGGTCGCCTATATCTCGATCCCCAAGGAGTCCGAGCCGGACATCCCGATCCCCGTGATTTACGTCTCGATGACCTATGAGGGCATTTCGCCCGAAGATTCCGAGCGATTGCTCGTCCGCCCGATGGAGAAAGAGCTTCAGTCCATCGAGGGCATCAAGGAGATGCGCGCCGTCAGCGCGGAAGGCTACGGCTCGGTCACGCTCGAATTCGATGCGGGTTTCGACCCCAATCAGGCGCTCCAGGACGTGCGCGAGAAGGTGGACATCGCCAAGGCCGAGCTGCCGCCCGAAACCGACGAGCCGCGCGTCCATGAGGTGAACGTAGCGCTGTTCCCGGTGCTGACCGTCGGCCTGTCCGGCAACGTGCCGGAGCGCACCTTGGTCAATATCGCCCGCGACCTGCAGGACAAGATCGAAGGCCTCAGTGGCGTGCTCGAGGTCGATATCGGCGGCGACAGGGAGGAGCTGCTGGAGATCATCGTCGATCCCATGGTGCTCGAAACCTACAATGTGTCGTTTGCCGACGTCTGACTACGATCCAGCGCAACAACCGGCTGGTGGCCGCGGGCGCGCTGGAAACCGCGGCAGGCCGCATGGTGCTGAAGGTGCCGGGCGTCATCGAGGAGGTCAACGATGTGCTCAACCTCCCCGTCAAGGTTTCCGGCAACACCGTGGTCAAGTTCAGTGATGTTGCCTCCGTGCGCCGGACCTACAAGGATCCGCAAGGGTTTGCCCGGGTCGGCGGAACGCCCGCGCTGGCCCTCGAGGTCAAGAAGCGCGTCGGCTCGAATATTATTGAGACCATCGAAAGCGTCCGCGAGGTCGTAACGGCGGAGCAGGCAAACTGGCCCGCCGGCGTCAACGTGACCTTCATGCAGGACAAGTCCGAGAATATCCGCGACATGCTCGGCGACCTCCAGAACAACGTGATAGCGGCAATCGTTCTGGTGATGATCGTCATCGTCGCGGCCATGGGCGTGCGGCCGGCCATTCTCGTTGGGCTCGCTATCCCCGGATCGTTCCTCGCCGGCATCCTGGTCATCTACGGGATGGGCCTCACGCTGAACATCGTCGTCCTGTTCAGCCTCATCCTCGTGGTCGGCATGCTGGTGGACGGCGCCATCGTCACCGTGGAGCTGGCCGACCGCAAAATGGCCGAAGGCAAGGACCGCAAAGTCGCGTATGCCGAGGCGGCCAAGCGCATGGCCTGGCCCATCATCGCCTCGACGGCCACGACGCTGGTCGTTTTCCTGCCGTTGCTGTTCTGGCCGGGCGTCGTCGGCGAGTTCATGAAGTTTCTGCCGATCACGGTTCTCGTGACGCTGGCGGCGTCGTTGGCTATGGCGCTGGTCTTCATCCCGGTGCTCGGCGGTATCATCGGCCGCGCCAACAAAGATGACGGCAAGTTGCTCGCGGCGATCAAAGCCGCCGAGGATGGCGATCTCGACTCCATAAAGGGCCCGGCGGGGCTCTATCTCGGCACGCTGAAACGCCTGCTCGCGCATCCGGCGAAAATCCTTGCCGTCGCCGTGGTGTTTCTGATTGGGACCTATGTGGCGTTCGGCATGTTCGGCCGGGGCGTAGAGTTCTTTCCGGATGTCGAGCCCGACCTGGCGCAAGTTCAGGTACGGGCCCGTGGCGATCTATCGGTCCTGGAGATGGACGCCGTGGTGCGCAAGGTCGAGAGCAGAATTTTGGCGCTGCCCTATTTCGAGGCGGTGTATGCGCGGACAATGGGATCCGGGGCAAGGCCGTCGCAGACCGAAGCGCCCGAGGACGTGATCGGCATCATCCAGTTCGAGTTCACCAACTGGCGCACCAGGCCGCCTGCGTCGAAGATCCTACAAGAGGTTCGCGAGCTGACCGCCGATATTCCCGGCGTGATCCTGGAAGTCCGCAAGCAGGAGGGCGGACCGTCAGCGGGGAAACCGGTCGAGCTACAGGTAAGCTCCCGCGCGCCGGAAAAAATGCCGGAGACCGTCGAGCAGCTGCGGCGGATGATGCAGCAAATCGGCGGCTTCGTTGATGCGCAGGATAGCCGGCCGCTGCCAGGCATCGAGTGGCGGCTCAAGGTCGACCGGGAAAGGGCGGCCCGCAACGGCGCCGATGTCGCCGTGCTCGGCGATGCGGTCACCATGTTGACCAACGGCATCAAAGTCGCGGAATACCGGCCCGACGATGCCGACGAGGAGGTCGACATCCGCCTGCGCTTCCCGCTTGCCGAACGCAATCTGGAGCAGCTCAACCGGCTGCGCGTGCCGACTGCAAAGGGGCAAGTTCCGATCGGCAACTTCGTCAGCTTCGAGCCGGCGCCGAAGACCGGCAATCTGAACCGCACCGATAGCCGTCGTGTCATCACCATCCAGGCCGACGTCGCCGAAGGTCTGTTGGTCGACGATCAGGTCCGCAAGCTGAAGGCGGCGGTGGCCGAGGCCGATTTCGACCCGGCGGTGACCGTGCGCTTCAAAGGGCAGGACGAGGATCAGCGCGAGGCGGGTAATTTCCTTCTCAACGCCTTCGTCATCGCCATCTTTGCCATGACCGTAATCCTGCTGACCCAGTTCAACAGTTTCTATCAAACCGGACTTGTGCTGAGCGCGATCATCTTTTCGACCGCTGGCGTCATGTTGGGCCTGCTGGTCACTGGTCAGCCTTTCGGCATTGTCATGGGCGGTATCGGCGTCATCGCGCTGGCCGGCATCGTCGTGAACAACAACATCATTCTGATCGACACGTATAATGACATGAAGGCGCAAGGGTTGCCGCCCAAGGAGGCCATCCTGCGCACCGCCGCCCAGCGCATGCGCCCGGTCCTGCTGACTTCCATCACCACGGTTCTCGGTCTCATGCCGATGGTGTTCAGCCTCAGCATCGACATTATCGGTCAGGATGTCTCGATCGGCGCACCGTCCACGCAATGGTGGACGCAGCTTTCCAGCGCCATCGCCGGCGGGCTGACATTCGCCACCGTGCTGACGCTCGTGCTCACGCCTTGCCTCCTCATGATGGGGGACAACGCGTCGGCATGGTTGCAGCGGCGCGCCAGCGTTGGGCGGAGCGATCCGGCCATGGCGCCCGGCCGCAGGCGGCAGAATGATAGGCGCCACGTCTTAAGACCGACCGGTCTTTTCGTAAGTCTCGCGGAGGCGCTGCCGCAGCAGTTTGCCATTCGCGCTCTTGGGCAGCGTCTCGACGCGGGCATAAATGCGCGGGCATTTGTAGCGGGCGATGCGGCCGGCGACGAAATCTTCCAGCACGTGCGTATCGATCCGATCTTCCGAGACATAAAACGCGGCGATGACCGTGGTATCGGCCTTGACCGTCACTTCCGCGGCGGCGCTTTCCAGGATCGCGGGATGGGCGTTCAGCGCAGCTTCGACCTCGATGGGCGAGACCCGCACGCCGCCCGCGTTCATCATGTCGTCGCTTCGGCCGAGATAGGTGAGCGCGCCGTCTTGGCCCATGCGCACATGATCGCCGGTCAGGAACCATTCGCCCTGGAAGCGCTGGGCCGTTTCTTCTTCGGCGTCCCAATAGCCCAGCATCAGCCCAGGGTCGCGCTTCGAGACGCCGAGAATGCCCGGCGCGTCCAAGCCGGCAGGTCCATCGTCGCCGAGCACCGCCACGCGGCGCCCCTCTTGCGGATAGCCCAACGTGCCGGGCGGGGCAGGATGGTTGGGCGAACCGGACACGAAGGTCGAGCACTCCGACATGCCGAACGCTTCGTAGACCGGCGTGCAGGTTGCGGCCTCCCAGGCCGCGCGCGTGCCCTCCGGCAGTTTCTCGCCGGCGGACAGTCCGTGGCGCAGCGTTGTGAACGGCGGCAGCTTCGTTCTGAGGAGCCGGCGGTAGAGGCCAGGGGCCGCGGCGAAGATGCTCGCGTCGTGTTTCTGCATCAGAAGACCGAGTTGGTCCGGAGTCACCCCCTTGCCGGGGATCAGCGCCGTCGCGCCGCGCGTCCAAGGGTCAAGCAGCCCCGTCCCGAGCGTATAGGTCCAGTTGAACGCGCCGGCATGCAGCAGACGGTCGCTATCGGTGAGCCCGTACCAGCCTTCCCACATCATGCGGCGCGCCCAGATCGCGCGATGGGCATGGGTTACCGCACGCGGCTGCCCCGAAGTCCCGGATGTGTAGACGATGTAGCCGACGCGCTCCGGATCGCCCATCGCGTAAGGCGCGGGTGGAAGTGCATACATGGCCCGCATGGCCTTCGCGGTCAGGACCGGGCAGGGCGGGTTTTGAGGAAGCGCGATATCGTCCTCCGCCACGATCAGGCGCGGCGCGATGTCTTGGGCGATCTGGGCGACCTCGGGTGCGGTCAAGAGCGATGAGGTCGGCACCGGGACGATGTCGGCGGCGAGCGCGGCCAGATAGCAGATCGGGAACTCGACGCTGTTGCCGATCCGCATGAGCAGTCGGTCGCCGGGCCGCAAGCCCGCGTCGAGCAGTCCGCGCGCGGTTCCCAAGACGGCCGCTTCAAGTCTTCCGTAACTCCACTGCTCGGCACTGTCGGGGGCGATGACGCTGAGCGCGATCTTGTCGCCATGCGTTGAGGCATGCCCGAGCACGTAGGCCGCCAGATTGAAGGGCGCCGGGCAGGGCGGTGGCGGGCCGTGGTCGAAGATCGCGTGCATCGGCCGTCTGCTAAATCTTCATCGTGTCGCGCAAGCGGTACCAGGCGGCGACGAGCGGGACGGCGCGCTTGGCGATGGGGTGAAACGGAAAAGCCGGGAAGGCGAGATCGTCGAAAGCCGTCCGTCCGTCCGGGTCGCCCACGATCTGCAAGGCGATCTTGTGCCCGAAATACGTGGCGCGCGAGACGCCGGTGCCGCAATAGCCGACCGCGTAGTGGATGCCGTCCGCCATGCGCCCGAGATGCGGCAGCGCGTCGTGGGTATAGCCGATCTGTCCGTCCCAGGCGTGGGTGACGGCGATATCGCCGAGGTCCGGGAACACGGTGAGGAGATCGTGCGCCAAAATGGCGGACGCGCGGGCGCCGGACGCTCCGACTGCCCGGCCGCCCCAGACGATCCTGTTCTCGTCCGGCGACACGCGGAAATAATAGAACACGCGATTGGTATTCCCGTAGACGCGGTTCTTGGGCATCAGCCGTGCGGTCAGGTCCGCCGGAAGCTCTTCAGTCGCGATGAGACCCGAACGGATGGCGACGATCCGGCGCTTGAGCGTGTCCACGAGGTTCTCGGTATAACCGTTGGTGGCGACCAGAACGTCCCGGCATTGGATTGGCCCCGCGTCCGTCTCCAGCCGGAAGCCGCTCGCTTCGCGGGCAATTTTTCGGACGCCTGCGTTGCCGATGATCGCGCCGCCGCGGGCCTCGACCCGTTGCATCAAGCCGGAATGATAGAGCGCCGGATGAAGCGAAGCGTCGTTCGGCAGGACCGAGCCGCCGAAAAAGACCGCCGAGCCGATCTCGCTTTGCTGCTCGGATCGCGGAACCATGAAGCTTTCCACACCGGCGACACGTTTCAGGTCCTTCATGTCGGCCGCCATCGCCTCGTAGTGTTCCGGCCGCATGGCGCCGCGGAAGCGTCCGCAACGCCGGAAGTGGCAGTCGATCTTTTCGGTCTCCACGAGATGTTCGATGTAGTCGAGCATGCGCGTGCCCTCGCGCAGGAGGGCGGCCGCCTTTTCTTCGCCGCGCAACGCGATCAGGCGCTTGACGCTGAACTTCTGGTTGCCGCTGCCGATCTGGCCGCCGTTTCGGGTGCTGGCGCCGTAGCCCGGCACGCCGCGATCGAGCACCGCGACCTCGCGCCCTTTGTCGAGCAGCGTCAGCGCGGCAGAGAGGCGTAAGCCGGATCCGATGATCGCCACGTCCGCTTTAGCCGGCAGCGCCGGACCCAGCGTTTCCAGGCGCGGGGCGGCATCCCACCAATACGGCGCATAGGTCACCGAAGCCTCGTTGCCAAGATGGCCGGCAGCGAGATCGCGAAGCGTGAGGGGCGGAGCGGTCATGGGGCGGTCGAGCGCATGGCTTGGCTTGGGGCTGGCCTAGCCGGCGGGCTCCAGGATCAGCGTCGCGAGCGGCGGCAAGGTCAGGTCGAGCGAATAGGGGCGTCCATGCCACGGTTTTGGATCCGCCTCGACGGCGCCGCCATTGCCCACGCCGGAGCCGCCATAGTCCGCCGAGTCCGTATTGAGGCGCTCGACCCAGCGGCCGCCTTGCGGCACGCCGATACGATAATGCTCGCGCGGAACCGGCGTGAAGTTGGACACCACCAGAACCGGTGGGTCGTCGTCGTCGCCCAGCCGGAGGAATGAGATCACGCTCGCCTCGTTATCGGATGCGTCGACCCATTCGAAGCCGCGGCTCTCCGTGTCGAAAGCGTGCAGCGCGGGCGTCTCCCGATAGAGCCGGTTGAGATCGCCGATCAGCGCTTTTACGCCGCGATGCATGCCGTCGTCGAGCAGATGCCAGTCGAGGCTATGGTCGTGGTTCCATTCCGCCTCTTGCGCGAACTCGCCGCCCATGAACAGCAGCTTCTTGCCGGGATGGCCCCACATGAATCCGTAATAGGCACGCAGGTTCGCGAATTTCTGCCAGCGGTCTCCCGGCATCTTGCCGATCAGCGAGCCTTTGCCGTGTACCACCTCGTCGTGCGACAGCGGCAGCACGAAGTTTTCCGAGAAGGCGTAGAGCAGGCCGAAAGTCAGCTTGTCGTGGTGATACCGGCGATGGATCGGATCCTCTTGCATGTAGCTCAGCGTGTCGTGCATCCAGCCCATGTTCCATTTGAAGCCGAAGCCGAGCCCGCCGAGATAGGTGGGGCGCGACACACCTGGCCAGGCGGTCGATTCCTCGGCAATGGTCGTGGTGCCGGGCCGCTCGGCATACACAAGCTCGTTGAGCCGTTTCAGGAAGGCGATCGCTTCGAGATTCTCGTTGCCGCCGAACATGTTCGGCACCCACTCGCCCGGCTCGCGGCTGTAGTCGAGATAGAGCATGGATGCGACCGCGTCGACGCGCAGGCCGTCGATGCCGAAGCGTTCCAGCCAGAACAGCGCATTTGCCAGGAGGAAGTTCAAGACCTCGCGCCGCCCGTAATTGTAGATGAGCGTGTTCCAGTCCTTGTGGAAGCCCATGCGCGGGTCCGCATGCTCGTACAGCGCCGTGCCGTCGAAACGGGCGAGCCCGTGCGCGTCGGTCGGAAAATGCGCCGAGACCCAATCCACCAGCACGCCGATCCCCGCCGCGTGGAATCGCGAGACGAAATTGGCGAAGTCCTCCGGCGTGCCGAACCGCGAGGTCGGTGCGAACAGGCCGATGGGCTGATAACCCCAGGAGCCGTCGAACGGAAATTCGCTGACGGGCATCAACTCGATATGGGTGAAGCCGAGCTCCTGCACGTAGGGAACCAGCCGGTCGGCAAGCTCCGCGTAGCTCAAGAATCTGTTGCCGTCTCCGCGCATCCAGGAACCGAGATGCACTTCGTAGATGGAGATCGGCGCGTTGATGCTGTGCAGCTTTTCGCGCTCCGTCTGCCACGTGCCGACGGGCGTCGGGCGGCGCGGCAGGCCATGCACCACGGAGGCCGTGGCCGGCGGGCGCTCTTGGTAGAAGCCGAACGGGTCGGTCTTGAGAGGCAGGAGCTTCTTGTCCGGTCCGAGCAACTCATACTTATAGAGTTCGCCGAGTCCCAGGCCGGGAACGAAGATTTCCCACACGCCCGAATCGCCGCGGTTGCGCATGGCATGGAGGCGGCCGTCCCAGTCGTTGAACGGGCCGACCACACTGACGCGCCTGGCGTTCGGCGCCCAAACCGCGAAGCTGATGCCGTCCACGCCTTCATGCGTGATGGCATGCGCGCCCATCTTCTCGTAAAGGCGCAAATGATTGCCCTCGGCGAAGAGATGAAGATCGAGCTCACCGAGAATGGGTCCGAAGCGATAGGGGTCGTCGATCTCGACCGTCTCTCCGTCGCGGACGATGCGCAAGCGGTAGCGTTGTGAAAATCCGTCCGGCACTTCCGCGCCGAAGACGCCCGTCTTGTTCAGCCGTTCGAGCGCGACTTCCTCGCCCGTCTCGGGATCGATGGCCGTGACGGATGCCGCGCCGGGCTGGAAGACGCAAAGAGACGCGCTGGCGCGGCTGCGATGCAGCCCGAGGATCGAGAACGGGTCGCCATGCTCGCCGCGCACGAGCGCTTCAAGGCTCGCACGGCTCGGGATCCAATGATCTGCGCGTTTCTCGGCGGGGAGAGTCAAGAGTCTACCATCGATGGAAGTTGGGGGCTGAAAGGCAAACCGTTGAGCAAGTCTAACGTTCCGTCGCGGAAAGTGAAAGTCGGGCACATGTGAGGGGCAGGCACGATCATCGAGAATGTCAAGCCCAGCGGCCCGCGGCGGCCCGATCGGCGAACCAGAGAACCTCGCCCACCGGTCGGATATGAGCAGCCGGAAAGCTGTCATCGCCCGACAGGATCTTGTCGAGGATCTCGCGCTTTCCCTCGCCGGACACCAGGAACGCGACCACGTGGCTGGAATCGAGTGCGGGATAAGTGAGGGTCACGCGCTCCTCGGTGCGGCCCTTCGGCACCGGCGCGACCCACCGGTCGCGGACTTTG
>NZ_LPWD01000243.1 GCF_001723295.1 Methyloceanibacter marginalis | reverse complement strand
AACCGCATGCAGCAGGAGATCGATGCCTTCTTGCTGACCGATCACGCCCACATAGCCGACAAGGTGAGCGCGGGTCTTTTTCAGTTCGGGCCTGGGCGGCAATATCTCCATGCGCTTGAGGTCGGGTCCCGACCGCACCACGAACACGCTGTCCGGCGCCATGCCGCCGCGATCGATGGCGATGCGCCGATAGGAGCCGTTCGTGGCAATGGACACATCCGCCGTCTTGAAGGTCAGTCGTTCGAGCCACACGAGCAGCTTCCAGAAGATGTCGCGCCGCCCGAACTTCGCCTCGTAGAGCTCCGGGTTTATATCGTGATGGTCGAACACGAAGCGTGTACCGGCCAGGAATTTGAACAGCCCGCCGATGAGAAAGATCGTATCCGGCGGGTTGCAGGCGTGGATGACGTCGAACCCGCGGCTGAAGAAGACGCGGAACGCGAGCCAAAGCTCGAAGACCAGCGCCGAGAAATACTCCAGCGGATAGGCGAGCACACCCTTCGCCTCGATGGGCAGCGGATGCCGGAAGATGTGGATGCCTTCGAGCACCTCATAGGCGCGCTCCGCGCCCTTGCCTTTGGGACAGATCACGGAGACGTCGTAGCCCGCGCGTTTCAGCGTGCGAGCCTGCGACCACACCCGCCGGTCGAACGGCACCGGCAGGTTCTCCACGATCATCAAAACGCGACGCGGCCTCATGCGCACGCCGCGCGCCTTACCAGTTGATGCCGTCATAGCGGTCGCCGAGATTGTTGGTGCCGCCGAGGCGGACGAGATCGATGAGGCTTGGTGGGGGCCGACACGCGACGGTACGTCCGCGAATTCCTCCGCGTTGTTGCCGATGATTACGACTTCGCCATGCGCAAGCGCCTCGTCGAGACTCTCGACCATGATCTGATTGATGTGCGGAATCGCATGCTTGATGTAATCGCGATTCGCGCCGGTCAGCGCCGCGAGATTGACACTCCGGTCATAGAGGCGGAGATCGTAGCCCTTGCCGATCAGCCGCTCGATCAGCTCGATCTGAGGACTCTCACGAAGATCGTCGGTGCCCGCTTTGAAGCTGAAGCCGAGCACGGCGATCTTCCGGCGTCCGAGGGCCATAACGCGCTTCGCAGCGCGGTCGATCTGGACCGTGTTGCTCGGCATGATCGAGGAGATCACCGGGATGTCGAGATCGAGGCTTTTGGCGAGATGCGCGATTGCGCGGGTGTCTTTCGGCAGACATGAGCCGCCAAAGGCGAAGCCCGGCTTCAAATAGGCCGGCGAGATATTGAGCTTGGTGTCGCGGCAGAAGAGGTCCATGACCTCGTGCCCATCGATGCCAACCTCTTTGCAGACATTGCCGATCTCGTTGCCGAAGCAAACTTTCAGCGCGTGCCAGACATTGGCGGTGTATTTCACCATCTCACTCGTCTCGATGGACGTCACGACGAGTGATGCGTCGATACCGGCATAGAGTTCGGCGGCCTGGCGGCCCGCCGCTTCGTCGCCGGCGCCGATCACGGTTATCGGCGGGTTGTCGAAATCCTTGATGGCGCTGCTCTCGCGCAGGAACTCCGGATTGTGAACGACGGAGAAATCCTGAACTGCGCGCTTGCCCGAGGCACGTTCCAGGGCGGGCAACACGATGTCGCGCACGGTTCCCGGCAGCACCGTCGACCGTAGCACGATGAGATGCCGATCATCCTTCTGAGCCAAGCTTGTGCCAATCTGAGACGAAACCGTCTCGACGGCATCGAGGTTCAAACTCCCGTTGGCACGGCTCGGCGTTCCCACGCAGACCATGGAGACGTCCGTGTTGTGGACGGCATCCTCGACGCTCGACGTGGCCCTGATGCGCCCCTTGCGGACACCCTCGACCATCAATGTCTCGAGCCCCGGTTCCACCACGGGCGCCTGTCCGGCGTTGAAACTCTGGACTTTCGAGGGGTTGGTATCGACGCCGACGATGTCGTGACCATTGCGGGCGAGACAGGCGGCCGAGACCGCGCCGACATAGCCCAAACCGAACACACTAATTCTCATTTTGGTTTCCCGTGCCGTGCTGAATTCGACGGGAAACTGGCAAGAGCTGTGCCACCCGAAACGGCACGCCCTGCAATCGCAGCCAAGCCGAGCGCATCCGCGCACGACGAAGCCATGGCATGTGCTTTGCACTCATCGTGATGCCTCGCGGGAATGACCCGCGCATTAAGAGGGCGTTAACGATGGTTCAAGACGCGCGCGCACGAATGACGCCAAGCACCGCAGGTGCCCTGGTTGAGCGGAGCTTTGCCCCGTTGGGCCCGGCGCGGCCGGACGAGTCCATGCTGGACCTGGTTGGGCTCATTGAAATACTGCGACGCAAGTTTGCGCTCATCGCAATCACCACCGTGATCGTGGTGGCAATCGCCGCGGCCTACGCCTTCCTGGCCACGCCGCTCTATACGGCCACGTCCAAGATCCTGATCGACGCGCGCGAAAAGAACACGCTGGGTACGGAGGTTGTTCCGTCGGGACTCGGTACGAAGCTCAGCGATAATTTCGCGCTGGTCGACAGCCAGGTGAAGATCATCATGTCGGACGCGGTTCTCGCTCCCGTGGTTCGGTCGCAACATCTCGACACGGATCCGGAGTTCGGCGCGCGAAAGCCCGGCCTCCTTGCCAGCGTGGTCTCGAGCATCACAGGCCTTTTCAAGCCATCTGGCACCGCAACGGCGAACGACGATCCAAATGAGCGCGCCCTTCTGATCCTTGCGAAGCAGCTCGAGGTTTCGCGCGACGATCAAACCTATGTCATCGATATCTCCGTTTCCTCCATCGATCCCCTTAAGGCGGCCCGTCTGGCACAGGCGGTTGCCGAGGCATACCTGACCGATCAATCCGACGAGAAGGTCTCGACCTCGGAACAGGTCAGCTCCTTGATGGACGGGCAGCTTGCAGCACTGCGCGACCGTCTCCTCAAGGCGGAGAACGACGTGCAGCAGTTCCGCGCAGAGCATGGCCTCCAGGAGGCAGGTGGCGACTTGCTCGACACCCGCCAGCTGGAAGCGCTGAACGAGCAACTGGCCTCCGCAAAGTCCGACGTCACGCAGAAGCAGGCCAAGCACCAGGAGGTGCATCTCCTGCTCGACAATGACATTGAGCCGGAGATGATTGGTGAAGCCGTTGGCTCGGACACGGTTTCCCGCTTGCGCGAGCAATACGCCATCGCCGCGCGCCGGGAGGCTATTCTCGGCGCGGAACTCCTGCCATCCCATCCGCAGTTGAAGCAAGCCCGTTCGGAAGTCGAGCGCTTGCGTGGCTCATCCGCGCCGAGGTGGAGCGCATCGCCAAAGCGGTCGATCTCGACTACGCCATGGCAAAGCGCCGGCTGGCCGCGGCGGAGACAGCCCTCGCCGCTTCGCGCGAACATGCCAATACGAATGACAGCGCCCGCATCAAACTGCGCGAGCTGGTTCGCGAGGCCGACAGCACACGCTGGGTCTACGAGAACTTCCTACGCGCGTGAAGGAGATCGACGAGGCGCAAGAGATTTACACGGCCGACGCGCGCATCATCTCGCCCGCGTCGATCCCCGAGGATCCAAGCTGGCCGAAGAAGCGCTTGATCCTGGCGCTCGCCCTTGTGTTCGGCTGCGGCCTCGGGGGCTCACTCGCTTTGGCGACGGAGCATCTCAATCGCTGCATCCATACAGGAACGGAATTGCGCGGCGCAACCGGGCTCAAGTCGCTCGTCACGATTCCCGCCCTCAGCGGCGGACGGGGTCGTGTGGCCGGCCTTCTCGGGAGTTCGCCGAAGCGGGCAAGCTTCTACGATGTGGTCGTCGAAGTGCTCGAAGGCGGCGCGCGCTCG
>NZ_LPWD01000242.1 GCF_001723295.1 Methyloceanibacter marginalis | reverse complement strand
ACAGTTGCGGGGGCAGCCGCGGATTTGGGCAATTCCGTACCGCGTTCCCTGTTCGCTCTCATCTCGAGAGACCGTCGATTTGGGCACTTAAGGGGGCGGGCCCCCCCTTTGTCAATCCGCGCTAGGGCCGGAGCCAACTACCGGTCTGCGGTTTCCGGTGCGCCCGCTTGCGGCGGCGGCGAACACCGCTATAGTCCTCGCGTCGTCGGTTCCCGCATGAGGCGGGACGTAATAGGGAACGCGGTGAGGGATTTTCCCGATTCCGTGGCTGCCCCCGCAACTGTAAGCGGCGAGCACCCTCCGCTAGCCACTGGAGCGTTTCGTTCCGGGAAGGCCGAGGGAAGGCGTCGACCCGCGAGCCAGGAGACCTGCCGCCGGCATCAACCTTGAACCGCGCCTCGGGTGGAGGGCGATGGGGGATCAAATGAACGTTTCTCTACGCCGCACCGCTTTCCTCACAATTGCCGGGCTTCTGCTCACGATCGAGCCGGCGTTGGCTCACCATGCGATGGGCGGCGAAATGCCGTCTACCTTTGGCCAAGGCCTGCTTTCGGGTCTTGCCCATCCCGTCATCGGGCTCGACCATTTGGCTTTTCTCATCGCCGTTGGCGTTGCGGTCGGTGTTGGCGGACTAAGCCTCGCGCTCCCAGTAGCCTTCGTCGTGGCCTCGGCGCTCGGCGTCGTCATCCACCTTTTCGGGTTCAATCTGCCGGGGGTCGAGCTTCTCGTCGCGGCCTCGGTCGTACTGATTGGCGCGCTCGTGGCTTCCGGCAGGGCGTTGCCGCTGGCCGCTTGGGGTGCCTGTTCGGCCTCGCCGGGATTTTCCATGGCTATGCCTACGGCGAGTCGATTGTCGGCGGAGGCGACCCCGCTCTGGGCTTATCTGCTGGGCCTCGTCGTCATCCAGAGCGCGCTATCCGTCGGCGTTGCGCTGATCACGCGCCGGGCCGGTGAAGGCGTCTCGGCGATCGCGCCGCGTCTTGCAGGCGCGGTGGTGGTGGGGGTCGGCTTGGCCGCCCTTCTCGGACAGCTCATCCCGGAAGCGTGATTTCCAATGCTATCTGACGCAACCGGGGGCGAGGGGATCACCTTCGTCCTCGGCGGCGCCCGTTCCGGCAAGAGCCGCTACGCCGAAAGGCTTGTCACCGCGCGGCCCCGGCCGTGGGTCTATATCGCCACGGCCGAAGCGCGCGACGACGAGATGGCGGCGCGTATCGCCGAGCACAAAGCCCGCCGCGAGGCGGGCTGGCAAACTATCGAGGCGCCGCATGAAGTGCCGCAAGCGCTCGACGCCGCGCCACCGGAAGCCGCGGTTCTCGTCGATTGTCTCACGCTGTGGCTCTCCAACGTGATGCATGGCGCGTTCGATGTCGGCAAGATCACACTCAGACTGGAAGAAGCGCTACAGCGTCGCAAGGGCACGACGGTTCTCGTTTCCAACGAGGTCGGTTTGGGGATCGTGCCGGACAACGCGCTTGGCCGCGCGTTCCGCGACACCCAAGGCACGCTCAACCAGCGTCTCGCGGCCATTGCCGGCCGCGTTGTGCTCGTGGTCGCCGGTCAACCGCTCTTCGTGAAAGGGACGTCATGAGCAACTCCGTCGACGAGCAAAAAGCAGAACGTCATCGCGCCAAAATGGCGAAGCGGAAATCAGCGCAAGACGAAGAAGTCGCCGGCAAGACCGTCGAGGAGAAGGGCTTGCTCATCGTCCACACCGGTACCGGCAAGGGAAAATCGACGGCCGCCTTCGGGCTGGCGCTGCGCATGATCGGCCGGGGCAAGCGCGTCGGCATCGTGCAGTTCGTCAAGGGTGCCTGGCACACGGCCGAACGCGACGCGCTCGCCAAGTTCGGCGATCAGGTTGCCTGGTACTCCATGGGCGAGGGCTTCACCTGGGAGACCCAGGACCTCGCCCGCGATATCGCCGCGGCCGAGCGGGCTTGGGCGAAGGCGGTCGAACTGATGGAGGATCCGAGCTTCGCACTGGTCATTCTCGATGAGCTCAACATCGCACTGCGCTACGACTATCTCCCGCTCGAGTCTGTCGTCGCCGCGCTGAAAGACCGGCGCCCCGATCTCCATGTCATTGTTACAGGCCGGAACGCAAAGCCGGAGCTGATTGAAGCGGCCGACCTCGTCACCGACATGACGCTGGTCAAGCATCACTTTGCCGCCGGCGTGAAGGCGCAAGCCGGCATCGAATTCTAGCCATGTCCGCCCGGGCGCTCATGTTTCAGGGCACGGGCTCCGATGTCGGCAAGTCGCTGGTCGTGGCGGGGCTCGCGCGCGCGCTTCACCTGCGCGGGCTAAAAGTGCTGCCGTTTAAGCCGCAGAACATGTCGAACAATGCTGCCGTGACGGCAGACGGCGGCGAGATCGGCCGCGCGCAGGCGTTGCAGGCGCGGGCGGCGGGCGTGGCGCCGAGCGTGCACATGAACCCGGTTTTGCTGAAGCCGCAGAGCGAGGTCGGCGCGCAGATCGTGGTGCAGGGCCGCGTCTACGGCAAGGCGAAAGCCGCAGATTATCAGGTACTTAAGCCAGAACTGATGGGCTTCGTGCAGGAGAGCTTCGCGCGGCTCAAGGCCGAGGCCGACATCGTTTTGGTCGAAGGCGCAGGCAGCGCGGCCGAGGTGAATTTACGGGAAAACGATATCGCAAATATGGGATTCGCGCGCGCCTTCGATGTGCCAATTATACTCATCGGCGACATCGATCGCGGCGGCGTCATCGCCAGTCTCGCCGGCACCAAGGCCGTGCTCGACGCGAACGATGCAGGCATGATCGTCGGCTTTCTCGTGAACAAGTTCCGCGGCGATCCCGCGCTGTTCGCCGGCGGCATGACAAAGATTGCCGAGATCACGGGATGGCAGGCGCTGGGGCTTATCCCCTTCTTCGCCGAGGCCCGGGCGCTTCCGGCGGAGGATGCGCTGGCGCTGGACGCCGTGCGCGCCGAGAAACGAGGTGCCGCGCTCAAGATCGCCGTGCCCATCCTGCCGCATATCGCCAATTTCGACGATCTCGATCCGCTGGATGCGGAGCCCGCAATCGAGCTGGTGCGCGTGCGCCCGGGCCAGGCGCTACCCGGCGATGCGGCGCTGATGATCCTGCCAGGCTCGAAGGCTACGCTCTCCGACTTGAAGGCGCTGCGCGAGGCCGGCTTCGACATCGACATCGCCGCCCATCTACGCCGTGGCGGCATGCTGCTCGGACTGTGCGGCGGGTACCAGATGCTCGGCCGCGTCCTCCACGATCCGGACGGCATCGAGGGTCCCCCGGGCACAGCGCAAGGTCTCGGTCTCCTCGATGTGGAGACGACCCTATCAAGCGAGAAGCGCCTGGAGCCGGCACGCGGCACCACGTTCGACGGCGCGCCATTCTCCGGCTACGAGATGCATATGGGCGTCACCGACGGTCCTGATTGCGTGCGAACCTTCGCGACTCTCGAGACCGGCACGCCCGAGGGCGCCATGTCGGCCGACGGCCGCGTGATCGCAACCTACGTGCACGGGCTCTTCGCAGACGACCGCCAACGTGCGGCGTGGCTCGCACGCTTCGCCGCGGGCGCCCCGCAGATTGCCTATGAGGCCTCAGTCGACGAGATCCTCGACCGCCTCGCCGCCCATTTGGTAGCGCATGTGGATATCGACACGATGCTCACGTTATCGCGGTAAGCGCCGCGAGCACGATGACGAGCGCGATCAGCAGCCCGTCGGCCCGGCCGTAAAGATCGAGCGCCGCTTGGA
>NZ_LPWD01000241.1 GCF_001723295.1 Methyloceanibacter marginalis | reverse complement strand
GTCTATACGAATGCCGGCTACGGGCCGCCTGCCTGGACGCCGGACTGGTACACGTACTGCTATTCGCGCTACCGGAGCTTCAATCCGAACACCGGCACCTTCGTCGGCTATGACGGCTACGAGCACTTCTGCCGCTAGTCACGAAACGCGCTGAGATGTCCTGCGGCCCGTCGGATTGACCTCCGGCGGGCCGTTGCTTTTGCACCACACTCGCCTTCGATCGGGCGTGTCGCGCGAGACCCGAGCGCGCCGTGCGGATTCCGCTAACCATCGGTTTTGACGAGGCATTTACCCCTGCGTCAACTAAGCCCGCCCCGTGGCCCATTGTGCCTTGAACGTGGCCGCGGGACGGCTCAAAATTGGTGCGTTCCGGGATGAGTCCAACGCGCGGCCGCAACGCCCTCGCTGGTCGCGTTAACTTATTGATCAGACGAACGAAGGACTCTTGAACAGCCATGACGTCGATTGTCGCCGAACCCGCGATCACCGAGACCTCCCGCGACCAGCCGAATGCGCCTGCCGACCGCCAGGCGCTCCAGAGAATTCGCCCACATCAGGGCATGGTGGCCTGGCCGACCGTCTATCTCGCCCTTGGCATCGTCGTCGCCTTCACGCTCGTCTGCACGCTCGGCACCTTGGGGCTAATCCCGCTCTGGCTCGGGCTGATCCTCAACACGCTGGTTCTCTATGCCGACCAGACGCCGCTGCATGAAGCCTGTCACGGCAACATCGCCGGCCGCGACTCGCGCTGGCTCTGGCTCAACCACCTTATCGGCTTCGCCTGCGGCACGATCTTGCTGCACGAGTACAAAGCCTTCCGCTACATGCACCTCGCCCACCACCGGGACACCAACAATCCGGAGCTCGATCCCGACCACTGGGTCGCGGTCAAGAACCCGTTCCTGGTGGCCTTCCGCTGCCTGACGATCGTGTTCTGGTATCACCAGTATTTCTGGAAGCACATCGCCTTCCACGCACACATTCCGGGCATGCGGCCGCTCACAATCCACATCATGATCATGCACATGCTCTACTACGGGGTGGCGATAGGCCTGTCGCTGATGGGCTATTGGCGCGAAGTGCTGATGCTGTGGATCTTCCCGCACATCCTCGCCTCGGCGCTGATCATCTACTTCTTCGCCTATCTCACCCATGCGCCTCATGAGGTGCACCAGCGCTATCGCGATACCAACGTGTTCTGGGTGCGCGGCAAGATCGTCGAGCCGGTCGTGAACTGGCTCTACCTGTTCCAGAACTTCCACCTCATCCATCACCTCTTTCCGCGGATTCCATTCTACAGATACGGCCAAGCCTTCCGCGATCTGAAGCCGGTGCTGGATAAGGAACAGGCGCACATTTACGAGTACGACTTCGGGCCGCACAGCGAGGCACAGGCCCAGTCGTCCTCTTAGAGGTTGCCGCCCTGCTCGAAGCTGAGATCGGCCGGCGAGATCAGCACCGAGAACTGCTGACACCAGATCACCACGCTCGGGAACTGCTTGAGATCGACACCGGCCGGGATCGGATAGTTCTGGCTGCCCTTGAAGGCGCGCAACCGACCAAGGTCCACATACATCGTGTCGATGACGTCGCTCGAGGAGCGGATGTCGGCCTTCGGCACCAGATAGACGTGGAAGTCGGGGCCCGGTCCCACCTCGAAGTCTTCGCCGAGAAAGACGGTGCTGGGATAGACGCTGACCGCGCCTTTGCCGTAATGCACCGGATCGTTGGGATTGGGCTGGATGAATGTGCCTTGGCCACGAGCTTACCGGTCTCCTCCCGGCTCAAGCTCTCCGTGGCGTCCGGCGGCGGGAAAATGTACGGGAAGACGAAAATCCCGATCACAAAACCGGCGGCCAGTCCGAGCAGGCCTCCGGCCAGAAACCCCTTCACCCACCGCCACATGTCATGCCTCCCGCAGCCCCAAATAGAGCTTAGGAGCTTGCCATGGCGAGCCAATGAAGGCGAGCGGCCGCCCGCTCAATGCATGCAGAGCTCGCCTTCCACGAAGCTGAATTCTGTCGGCGAGATCAGCTTCTTGTGCGCCACGCGCACCCGGTAAAGCGGCCCTTCGAGATTTGCGTCCCAGAAATCCAGGAAATCCGTGAGCCGGGGAAAGCGCGGCGCCATGTCGTAATCCTGCCAGATATAGCTCTGCAGCAGCTTTGGATGGTCGGGAAGACGGTAGAGAATTTCGGCGGTGGTCAGCGAGTACCCAGCAATCTGGTGAACGAAACCCTGGTCCATCAGTCCTCGTCCCTGTTTGGTCGGCATGTTTTGATTCTTTCAATGCTAATCACGGGCCGGGCTTGCGTCCAGGTTATTTAGTCAGCCAAATCAACATCTTGGCAGCAGACCGAAGACACTGCTGATTTTTTGGCACTCTCGCCTTGAAAGTGCCAAAACCCGGGTCTAGATACCGTTTGCGGCGCGCCCGTTCCGGGCTCTGCGCCTGTTTCACGACAATTTGGACAATCTGTTTGGAGGAGATCGCAAGATGAAGTTTCGTCCATTGCATGACCGCGTCGTGGTGCGTCGGATCGATGAGGACGAACGGACCAAAGGCGGCATCATCATCCCGGACACCGCGAAGGAGAAGCCGCAGCAAGGCGAAATCGTCGCTGTCGGCCCCGGTGAGACCGACGAGAAGGGCCAGGTTCAGCCTCTGGACGTAAAGCCCGGCGACCGCGTGCTGTTCGGCAAGTGGTCCGGCACCGAGGTCAAGATCGACGGCGAGGACCTGCTCATCATGAAAGAGAGCGACATTCTCGGCGTGCTCGAAGACTCGGTCGCCAAGAAGAAGGCCGCCTAACCATCCGTTTTGAATTCCACCTTTGCCCTTGAGACGCCGGTTGCTGGCGCCATGGGTGAGGCCCTTAGGAGTAAGAAGACATGTCTGCGAAGGAAGTAAAATTTTCCCAAGACGCGCGCGAGAAAATGCTCAAAGGCGTCGATATCTTGGCCAACGCGGTCAAGGTGACGCTCGGCCCGAAGGGCCGAAATGTCGTGCTCGAGAAATCCTTCGGCGCGCCGCGCATCACCAAGGACGGCGTCACGGTCGCCAAGGAGATCGAGCTCGAGAACAAGTTCGAGAACATGGGCGCGCAGATGCTGCGCGAGGTTGCCTCCAGGACCGCCGACGAGGCGGGCGACGGCACCACGACCGCCACCGTGCTGGCCCAGGCCATCGTCAGGGAGGGCGCGAAGTCCGTCGCCGCCGGGTCGAACCCGATGGACCTGAAGCGCGGCGTCGATCTCGCCGTTGCGAAAGTGGTCGAGGCCCTGAAGGAGAAATCCAAGAAGGTCACCTCCAACGAAGAGATCGCCCAGGTCGGCACCATTTCCGCCAACGGCGATCAGGAGATCGGCCGCTTCATTTCCGAAGCCATGCAGAAGGTCGGCAATGACGGCGTCATCACCGTCGAAGAGGCCAAGAGCCTCGAGACCGAGCTGGAAGTCGTCGAGGGCATGCAGTTCGATCGCGGCTACATCTCGCCCTACTTCATTACCGACGCCGACAAGATGCGCGTCGAGCTCGAGAACCCCTACATTCTCATCGACGAGAAGAAGCTCTCCAATCTCCAGTCGCTGCTGCCGCTGCTCGAGGTGGTGGTGCAGTCCGGCCGGCCGTTGCTGATCGTGGCCGAGGACGTGGAGGGGGAGGCGCTGGCCACGCTCGTGGTCAACAAGCTGCGCGGCGGTCTGAAGGTCGCCGCCGTGAAGGCGCCGGGCTTCGGCGATCGCCGCAAGGCCATGCTGCAGGACATTGCCGTGCTGACGGGCGGCCAAGTCATCTCCGAGGATCTCGGCATCAAGCTTGAGAACGTGACGCTCGACATGCTCGGCCAGGCGAAGAAGATCGTCATCACCAAGGATGACACCACGATCGTCGATGGCGCCGGCAAGAAGAAGGACATCGAGGCGCGCGTCGCCCAGATCCGTCAGCAGATCGAGGACACCAGCTCCGACTACGACCGCGAAAAGCTGCAGGAGCGGCTGGCCAAGCTCTCCGGCGGTGTTGCCGTGATCAAGGTCGGCGGCGCCACCGAGACCGAAGTGCGGGAGCGGAAGGACCGCGTCGACGACGCGTTGAACGCGACCCGCGCGGCCGTCGAGGAAGGCATCGTGCCGGGCGGCGGCGTGGCCCTGCTTCGCGCGTTGAAGGTGCTCGATACGGTCAAAGGCGCCAACGAGGATCAGAAGGTCGGCGTCAACATCGTCCGCCGTGCCCTTCAAGCCCCGTTGCGTCAGATCGCCGAGAATGCCGGTGAGGACGGGGCCGTGGTCGTCGGCAAGATCCTCGACAAGGACGAGTACAACTACGGCTACAACGCCGCGACGGGCGAGTACGGCAACCTGGTCAAGCAAGGCGTCATCGACCCGGCGAAGGTCGTGCGCACCGCGCTCCAGGATGCGGCCTCTATCGCCGCCTGCTGATCACCACCGAAGCCATGGTGGCCGAGATGCCGAAGAAGGCATCGGCGCCCGCCATGCCCGGCGGCGACATGGGCGGCATGGGCGGTATGGGCTTCTAGCCTCGTAGCGTTCAGTTGCGTAGGTTGCGTCGCGTAAGTTGCGTCCCTGCGTAAAAAAGTACCCCCCAGAGTATCGAGCCGCGCCTTCGGGCGCGGCTCTTTTTTACGTCTCCGTTGTCGTCATGGCCGGGCTTGTCCCGGCCATCCACGTCTTTAGATTAGTCGGCCGTGGTTGCCCGGCACTTCGGCCGAGCATGACGAGGAGTCACCTGTGGCGCGGAAAGATCAAAGCACGTCAGGAACCATCCGCGTCGGTGTCGGCGGCTGGATCTATGCGCCGTGGCGCGGTGTGTTCTATCCCAAGGGCTCCGACAAGCCGACGAGCTCGCCTACGCCACGAGCCATCTCACCTCGATTGAAATCAACGCCACCCATTACCGGCTGCAAAGTCCCAAGAGCTTCAAGAAATGGGCAGACACCGCGCCGGACGGCTTTGTCTACTCGGTAAAGGGCCCGCGCCTCGTCACCCAGCAGAAGGTTCTGGCCGAGACGGACAAGTTCATCGAGCGCTTCTTCGCCTCCGGACTAAGCGAGCTCGGCGACAAGCTCGGACCGGTGCTCTGGCAATTCGCGCCTTTCAAGACATTCGATGAGACCGACTTTGCCAAGTTCCTGGAACATCTGCCGAAAGACCTCGATGGGCGAAAGCTCAACCACGTGGTCGAGGTCCGCCATGCGAGCTTCCAGGATCCGGCGTTCATTCGCCTGCTCAAGGAGCATGGCGTGGCCCCTGTCTATGTGGACAGCGAAGACTATCCGTCCATCGCCGACCTCACCGGCGACGTCGTCTATGCACGGCTGCAACGCGGCGACGAAGCGATCGAGACCGGCTACCCGCCGAAGGACCTCGACACATGGGCCGCGCGCGCCAAGGCGTGGTCCGAGGGCGGCACGCCGGAGGATCTGCCTGTGGTGGACAACGGACACATAGCGGAGGTCAAACCGCGCGATGTATTCGTGTATTTCATCCATGAAGGAAAGCTGCGCGCGCCCGCGGCAGCCATGAGCTTCATCGAGCGGCTCGGTTAGGTCTGGGCGGCCAGTTCCTTGGCTCTCGCCAGGAGCCGCTCGCGGTCGTCCGCAAAACCGCCCTCGATCCAGTGCTGCTCGAGCGCGTGCAGCATCGCGCCGATCTCCGGTCCCTTGAAGTCGCCGAGCGCAGTGATATCGGGGCCGCGTAGCGGGAACGCCGGCGCCTGCCAGCGGTCCGGCAGGGCCAATGCGCGAAGCCAGCCATCAGCTTCGGCGGGTGCGCCGCTCGCGGCCCACGCGAGCAGCACCTTCGGCGGAAACCGCTCCGCCCCGATCTTGTAGAGCAAGCGCTTGGCGGCATCCTCACCGGGCAGCGCGGCATCGAGGGTCTCATCGGCGCCGAGCGCGAGCAGCGCCTGATCCGCGTTGGACAGCTTGAATCGCGCGGCAAGCCGCGGCGCATCCTCGGCCACGAACACCGAGAGCGCGGCCAGCCGCAAGATCGCGTTTGGCTCCCGGCCGCGCGCCATCTCGATGGCGATGAGCCGCGCCAGACGGTCGAGCCGCGGCGCGCTTCCCAGAATGTCGCTCAGAAGCCCGAAGTCGAACAGCGCTTCGACACCCTCGAACGCGCGCGGCGCCACCAACAGCCGCTTGAGCTCGGCAGCGATCCGTTCCGCCGAAAGCTGGGCGAGGCCGTTCCTTTCGTTCACGCAGGCCGAAAGTCCTGCCGCATCGAGTGGCTCCTTACCGTAGTAGGCATTGAAGCGAAAAAAGCGGAGGATCCGCAGATAGTCTTCCCGGATGCGGGCCGCCGCATCGCCGATGAAGCGCACCCGTCCCGCGAGCAGATCTTCATAACCGCCGAGCGGGTCGTAAAGCCTGCCGTCCGCGCCGGCGTAGAGCGCGTTCAGGGTGAAGTCGCGCCGTTGCGCGTCCTCCGACCAGTCCGTGGTGAAGGCCACCTTGGCGTGCGCCCGAAGGTCTCGATGTCGCGCCGCAGCGTCGTCACCTCGCACGAGACGCCCCCGGCCACCACCGTCACCGTCCCGTGCGCGATGCCGGTGGGGATGGCCTTGAGGCCCGCTTTGCGCGCGCGAGCCATGACGTCCTCCGGCACCGCCGTGGTGGCGAAGTCGATGTCCGTCACTGACCGCCCCAGCAGCGCGTCCCGCACCGCGCCGCCCACGGCGCGCGCTCGATGTCATCGCCCGAAAGCGCGGCGAACACGCGGACTGTTTCAGGCCGCTTGAGCCATCCGGCGTACTTCAACGAAGGCGGCGCTTCGGCGCGGGGGGTGTCGTGCTCGGCCATGGAGCCTCTAAGATCAGTCGACGCCGCCGGGTTTGATCACGCCGTCTTGACGACAGGCGGGTGATAGGTCCCCTCGGGGCTGCCGCCGGAGAACTGCACCAGCGTCACCGTGACGGCAATCAGGAGTCCGAAGCCAATGGTCAGCAGCCAGAAAATCGGCGCACCGGTCATCGCGCTCGCCGGCGCCCTGCCCTTCACCCAGACCATGTAGGCGGCGTAGATCAGGAACGGCAGGGCAAAGAGCAGAATATCGATGAGGGCGATGCGCAACATCAGCTTGGCCGGTCTCCCCGAGGTAGGCGTGCAAGCACGCGTGTTTTGCCGAGACCTTAGCGGCGCGTGCCCGACAATGCGAGGCCGGTTCAGCCCTCCATGGGGAACGGAAAGAAGGCGCCGCCGCTCCACACGCCGGTGCCCTGGCCGGTCTCGGTGGCGAGTTCCGTCAACTCGTAATAGACCGGCCTTGCGAGCTGTGCGCGCAAGCCGTCGCGCACCTCGACATATGGCGCATGGCCACCCTCCGGTTCGGCACGAAAGCCGATCGCATGGTCAGGCCCGGCCGTCACCACGTCATCGACATTGGTGCGGAAGGAAAGCCGCTGATCGCGGCCCGTCCCTTCCCGCGTCATCTCCACCGCGATGAAGGGTTCCCCCTCCACGGCGATGGGCACTTTCTCCACAGGCGTCACCAGGTAGAAGCCGTCGTCTTCGCGACGCAAGACCGTGGCGAACAACTTGACCAGGGGTTGGCGGCCGATGGGGCTTCCCTGGTAATACCAAGTTCCGTCGCGGGCGATTTTCAGCCCGATATCTCCGCAAACATTAAGGTTTGGCAATAATGGCTTGGCCGGTTTGCCGCCGTCCTTGCCAGATGCTACGAGTCCGTCTCTCTTATCTTGGTCAGGCATTGTCATATTCGCCGCGATACGACCTCGTTTTTCGCTCCGCCAAGCGCCAACGGTATTGTGACCCAATTGCCAGTCAAAGTGTTCCGCTTTTCCCGGCCTTTGGCCCTATATATTCCCATCATCAGGATCGAGCGAAACGGAAGCCATGACCACACTTGAATCTGAGACCCAACTCGTGGATTGCCTCGACGAGATCGGCGCCAAGATCCAGGACGTGCGGGACACCACCGCCACTGTCATCTTCGGCCAGGACCGCGTCATCGATCTGGCCTTGACCACGCTTCTCTCCGGCGGCCACGCGCTCCTGATCGGCGTGCCGGGCCTCGCCAAGACGAGCCTGGTGGAGACGCTGGGCGCCGTGCTTGGGCTTGAGAACAAGCGCATTCAGTTCACGCCGGACCTCATGCCGTCGGACATCGTGGGCTCCGAGGTGCTTGAAGAGGACAGCGGCGGCCGCCGCGACTTCCGCTTCGTCAAGGGCCCGATCTTCACGCAGCTTCTGATGGCCGACGAGATCAACCGGGCGAGCCCCAAGACCCAGTCCGCGCTGCTCCAGGCCATGCAGGAAAATCACGTCACCGTCGCGGGAATCCGCCACGACGTGCCGCGCCCCTTCCACGTCCTCGCCACCCAGAACCCGCTGGAGCAGGAAGGCACCTACCCGCTGCCCGAGGCGCAACTCGATCGCTTCCTGTTGCAGATCGACGTGTCCTACCCGGATGCCGACTCCGAGCGGCGCATGCTGTTCGCCACAACCGGCACGGAGGAGCGCAATCTCAAGACGATTCTGTCCGCCGAGGAGTTGATGATGGCCCAGCGCCTTGTGCGCCAGCTGCCGGTCGGCGACCAGGTGGTGGACGCCATTCTTCAGCTCGTGCGCTCCGCGCGTCCCGGTACCGGCATCGACAAAACCTTGGATGAGATGATTGCCTGGGGCCCCGGCCCCGCGCGAGTCAAGCGCTGATGCTCGCCGTGCGCGCCAAGGCGATGATGGAGGGCCGGCTTGCGCCGTCCGTGGACGACGTGGTTGACCTTGCAGAGCCTGTGCTGAAGCACCGTATGGCGCTCACCTTCGCCGCCCGCGCCGAAGGCATCGGGATGGGCTGGGTGTCGATCCTCGATCCGGCCCGCATGACCGAAATCTTGGAGGTTTCCCGAGAGTGGATCTTCGTCGGCCATCTGTGCCTCGGCTATCCGGAGGCGCAAGACGATACGCCGGCGCTGGAGCGGGCGGGCTGGGAGCACCGCCACCCGCCCGAGGGCGTGTCATCAAGAGATAGTCCGGCCGCGTGGTTCGAGGCCCGGCCGTCATCCTGAGGCGCGAGCATAGCGAGCCTCGAAGGACCACCGGGCAACCCTCACCATGACGCGGCCGACAAGAGGGATGCTTGCGCCCGGGCCGGTCTAAGGGCACTCTCGGTGCTCAGGGCTTTCGGGCTCGCGGTTTAGGGGCACCGCTTTTGGGGGCGGCCGTGCGCGGCACACGCATCACGCTGGTTTTGGCGGGGCTTTTGGCGCTTTGCCTCGTCG
>NZ_LPWD01000240.1 GCF_001723295.1 Methyloceanibacter marginalis | reverse complement strand
CCTTCCGCGCCCGCCGTCGAAGTGGAGCAGATCGTCGTGGCGCCGCCGGCTCCCCGCCCAGCCGAACCGGCGGCTCCCAGCAGCCTGGCCGCGCTCCCGCAAGCCTCGCGCGTTGCCCCGCCTGCCTCGTTCGATGCCGACGTCAATCTCAACGTGCGCAAGACGCGCGTCGGCCACCTCAATATCGGCCCCAGCTCGCTCGGCGTCGTGTTCCGCGACGGCGTGATGGATGCGAAGCTCGGCGGCATGGAGCTCTATGACGGCCATGCCAGCGGCACGCTGACCGTCGACGCATCCAAGCCCGTCCCCAGCTTCACCGGCGACTTTCGCCTCGACGGCGTCCAGGCGAAACCGCTTCTCACCGATGCGGCCCAGTTCAGCATGATCGGGGGCCGCACCAAGCTCGATGTGTCGCTGTCGGGTGAAGGCCAAGATGCCGAGGCGATCAAGTCCTCGCTCAAGGGAAGCGGAGCTTTCGTAGTGACCGAAGGCGCCATCGAGGGCATCGACATCACCGCCTTCATCAGCGCGCTAGGCGAAGGGGATTTCAATTTCCGGCAGGGCGCGAGCGCGAAGACCGCGTTTAGCGATCTCGGTGGCAGCTTCATCATCACCGACGGCATCGCCGAGAC
This sequence comes from Methyloceanibacter marginalis, assembly GCF_001723295.1. Taxonomy (GTDB): domain Bacteria; phylum Pseudomonadota; class Alphaproteobacteria; order Rhizobiales; family Methyloligellaceae; genus Methyloceanibacter; species Methyloceanibacter marginalis. Next base: position 10,086 of record NZ_LPWD01000240.1, on the reverse strand, counting down.
AAAAAATCTGAAGATGGTCAGCCCGCTGCTGCAGGTGACCGCCGAAGGCACCGTGGATGTGCCCAACGGCAATCTCGACATTCTCGCCAACCCGGAGATTATCGCCGGACCCGAAGGCCGCGGCGGCGCCAACGACCTGGCCGGGCTCACCGTGCCGGTGCGTGTCGAGGGCCCGCTGGAAGACCCGCGCATCCGGCCGCAGATCGGCAGCGTGTTCGCCAACCCGGAGAACGCCTCAAAGGCGGTGAGCAAGATAGGCCAGGCGCTTCAGAAGAAGTTCAAAGGCCGCCCTGTCGGCGAGGCCATCGGCCGCTTCCTCGGCAATGTCCAGATCGGCGGCGGCGCGCCGAAACAGACGCCGCAAGCGCTGGCGCCGCTACAAGGCGGCGAGCCCGATCAGGCGATGCCGATGAAGCCATGGATCCCGAGCTGGAACAGATCCTGCGCTGATCTGAGCGCCCGCGAGCCGCCTACTGCTTTCCTTGGCGATGCTTTTCCAGCGCCTTCATGCCCGCGGCAAAGCCGTTGAGCGCGGTCATGGTCTTCACCGCCTTGCCGTTGAGTGCGTAGACGGTGATGCTGCCTTGCTTGGACTTGGCGATCTCTTTCCGCATGTCGTCTTCCACGATCAGCAGCGCCTTGCACCCCATGGGCAGGCAGGTCTGGTAGGGCATGCGATAGATCTTCCGGGTGTCGGGAGAAAATTCGACGCCACGCTGCAGGGCCACCCCCGTCGGACCGTCCACGCGCAGCACGAGCCGGCCTTGGGGTCCATAAGTGAGGATCACGCGGAAGACGAGCTTCTGGGATTCCTTCTCCACCAACGGCAGGACGAGCGAGCAACGCTCCTCCGCCGTCTTGTCGTCACCTTCCTTTCCGCAGAGCAGGGTCCAGTTGCCGAAGCTGCCGGCCACATTGGCCTTGGCCGCGGAGCCGCCGGGCGGCGTGGGCGACTTCTGGGCCGCGCTCGATTGCGCGAACGCAGTTCCCCCGGCGATGACACAAACCATCGCGGCCAGGGCGAACCCAAATACAGCCCTCCGCAGTCCTGCCACATGCGCCTCCCTGATGGGCTCGCCTGGTGATTTTGGGCTCCTCGGGCGGTGCCCGCTTGGCGAGTTAATGAGGGCGCAGATAAGCGCCAATCGCCGATGCTTGCAACGGGCGGTCTGGGCGGCGCATGGCTGCGCGGGACAAGCCGCTTGCAGGTGCCAAGCTTGGAAAGGTGCGCGTCTAGCAGCCGTTGTCGGTCTTGGTGACCTTCATGCTGCGCCGGGGCCGGGTGTAGAAGGTGCGCGTCATGTCGAACGACCCGGGACTGAAAATCGTCGTAAGCCCCAAGAGTGGGGTGAACGTGTACTTGATCTCTGCGACGATGACGCTGCTGTCGGGCTCGGTGAGCCCAGCCGGCACGTTGTACGACGAGTTGTTCGCCCGCGCGCCGCCTTTGCTGGCGCAGCTCCAGTCGACCTTGCCATTATTTTCGTCGTCGGCGACCACGCTCGAAAGCACGATCTTGAGAGGGTCGGTCGAATACGGGGTGAGTATGCTCGAAGCCGCCGCCTGAATATCCTCGATATCGTCCTTGGTGACGGCCCTGACCTGCGCCGTCAGGTCCGCGGCCGTCGCGGCGACTTGAGCGGTCCGGCGATAGACTGTCAGCGCGTTGCCGATCTCCACGGTGCCCACATAGAGCAGGATCAGCGCCGGGACGATAAGCGCGAACTCAATTGCCGATACGCCGCGCCGGTCCCGGCCCATGCGTCTCATACTCACGGCCGTCCGACGCATGCTGAACTGACCCAATTTCACCTTAAACATCCAATCAGAACGGCTCGTTGCGGAAGGCGGCCGTGGCCATGAGAAGCCGGCCGCCGCCTTCCATATTGCTGAGATTGATATCCGCGGGCAGGACGGAACCGATATCCAGCGGATAGAAGCCGCGGACCACCACCACATCCTCGGCCTCGCCCGGATCGAAGCCGTAATCCTTCGGCTTTCCGTCGGCGCCGGGCGGCGGCGCCAAATTGCCCGCCGCGCCGCCGAAGCTCGAATAGCTGCGCACGTCGAGCATGAGGTCATCGCATTTCAGAGGTGCGCTCAGGTGTTTGCAGACTTCCGTCTTGAATTGCTGCGCGCTGAACTTTTGCGCCTGGCCTGTGCGGATGAGCCGTGCCCCCCGATCAATCGCGCCTTCGAGACCGACATTCGCGAAATATACGAGGCTGACCTGAAGGACCGCGAGTAGCAGCAAGATTAGAGGCGCGGCGACGAGGGCGAATTCGAGTGCGGAAGCCCCGCTCCGATCTCCGGCGAAGCGAGCCGCGCGTCCGGCCGCGCGGCGCCAAAGCGAGCGATAGCTATTGTCTTTTTGCGAGTCTCCGCGCCTAATCATGAGCAAAGCCATAGCGATGCTTAGCTTAATGGATAGTAAATATTAGTGGCGCACGTCGAAATACGGTAAATGTGTAGGTAATCGTATTCTAAATAAAAAAGAGACACCTTTGAATAAATGGGGAATACGAAAAGTAAGAACTTTCCTCTTAGATTTCGTCCCGAACCGAGGCCGAGGCGCGCGGTAACAGCGGCCGCTCGGGAGCAGGCGGGGAGGTGTCACATGCTGCAGACCATCACGGAGTGTTGCCGGTCCTTCAAATGGAACAAGAAGGGCAATGTCGCCATTCTCTTTGGCCTCGCACTCGTTCCCATCGCGCTTGCCATCGGCGCGGCCGCTGACTATGGGCGCGGTCTCGCTGTGCGCAACCGCATGGCCGACGCCGCCGATGCCGCGGCGCTCGCTATCGGCTCGTGGCAAGGGCTCACTCAGGAACAACTGAAGCAAAGGGCGCAGCAATTTTTCGACGCCAACTATCCGTCCTCCGAGATGGGAACGGCCGGGAAGCTCAACGTGAGCTTCGCGGGTGACGACATCAAGGTGGAGGTTTCCGGCACCGTCCCCACCACGTTCCTGAAGCTTGCAAACATCAATTCTCTCGACGTTGGCGCGAGCAGCACCGTCACCAAGCGCCAGCGCAACATCGAGCTTGCGCTCGTTCTCGATACCACCGGTTCGATGGGCTCGAGCGGCAAGATGTCGGCCATGCAAACGGCCGCCAAGAAAATGGTGACCGATCTCTTCAACGGGAATGCGACCTCGGACTCGCTGGTTGCGGCCGTGGTGCCGTTCGCCGGTGCGGTAAATGTCGGCACGGCGATGAAAAGCAAAGACTGGATCGATGACCAGGCTAAGTCCGACATCGCCACCGAGGATTACAACTCTAACAAGACGAAGACCTTCGACCTTTACGAGGAGCTCTCCGACTACAAGAGTTCATGGAATTGGGACGGCTGCGTGCGCGAGCGGGATGGCGACGCTTACGAGCTGACCGATGCGGCGCCGAGCACCAGCACGCCGGCGTCACTGTTTGCGCCGTACCTTGCGCCCGATGAGGCCGATGACGATCACGATGAAGGCGACAACTACAGCAACAGCTACATCGAAGACGGCAATTGCGGCACGAACAACGACAACAGGCGCAAGGCCATAAAGTGCCAGGAATACACGGGCAAGTACGACGATCCAAGAAGGGATGAGTACGGTGCGCCGGGCCCGAACTGGAATTGCCCGCCTCAGGCGATTACGGCGTTGACCAACACTAAGAGCACGGTGACGACGGCCATCGACGCGCTGCAGCCGAGTGGCAACACGGTGATCCCCGCGGGCCTCCTCTGGGGGTGGAGGGTCCTTTCGCCGGGCGCGCCCTTCACCGAAGGAAAGGGGAAGGACGATGAGGAGAGGGTCAGGGCGATCGTGCTCTTGACCGACGGCGAGAACATGGTGAGCGGCGGCGGCAACGGTAAGAACAATTCCGTCTACAATGCCTTCGGCTATGCCCGGAAAGGGCATCTTGGCAGAAGCAACGGCAACCAGGCCGAAAGTGAGCTCAACGACAAGACGGAGACGGTTTGCAGCCGCGTCAAGGCCGACGGGATCCTGGTCTATACGATCGGCTTCAGGGTCAACGACACCACAACCCAAAACATGTTGAAGAACTGCGCGACGAAGCCGGACATGTACTACAACTCGCCGTCCAACTCGCAATTGGCCGCGATCTTCAACGATATCGCGCAAGGCTTGAGCGAGCTGCGTATCGCGCAGTAGGTCGCAAAAATAGACGCGACGGCGCGCCGCCCAGCTACTCGCTTTGTTGTTCGCCTTCCGCCGAAGCCTGCCCGATCGCCTGCTTGGTGCGGATTTCCTTGGAGATGGCTTCGAAATAGGCGGGCTCGTCGCCGATGACGAGCGGAGTTTCGCAGTTGGGGGAGCAGTGCAGCGTGACGCGGTTCTTGCCGCGGTAGACGGTCACGTAGCCGCCAGCCGGCTCCTGCACCACCACGCGACGGTTGATGACGACCTTTCCTTCAGGGTCGATCACGATGAGATTGGTCTCGCCGAAAGACTTGCCGGTCAAAACGAGCGTATTGCCGCTCTGCACCGAGACGTCGGCGATGGACGGATTACCCACCACGATCTCCGCCGCCGAGCGCTCGAGCCGCAACATCGTGGCCTGATCGATCAGAACCTCGATGTCCCGGCCGGCCGCCGATCCTGCCTGAATGGAGCTCGTCGTGACAACCGTGGCCAGCACGATCCCGCATGCCGACCGCCCCGGGCGAAACCGGAAAATCATTGGCGCCCTATCCCCTACGCTGAACTGAAGAACGAGGAATGTCCGTCCTCGTCATCTGACGCGGAAAAGGTGAAGGATTGGCAAACCATTGCCTCTTGGAGCCCCGGTTAACGCCGTTTTCAGGCCCTTGCGGGCACACTCCCGAGCCGAATGCGGGAGCAAACCAAAGCGAGACAGGGCGAAGGGCACATGATCACCGATCTTCTCATTATTTCGATCTTTCCATTGGCCATGGCGCTCGCCGCGGCCACCGATCTCTTTTCCATGACCGTACCCAACTGGATTTCGCTTCTGCTGGTCGCCGGTTTTGCCCTGCTCGCGCCCTTGGTTGGCCTCGGCTGGAGCGAGGCCGGGCTCCACGTCGCGCTCGCGCTGGGAGCCCTCATTATCACTTTCGCCATGTTTTCCTTCGGCTGGGTCGGCGGCGGCGACGCCAAGCTGTTCGCCGCCACCTGCTTGTGGCTGGGGCCGGAGCAAATGCTGCTCTACGCGATCTACGCGGCCTTGCTCGGCGGCGCCCTGACGCTGGCGATACTGTTCCTGAGGTCAATGCCGCTTCCGGCCATGCTGTACTCGCAAGGCTGGCTCACGCGGCTGCATGACGCGAAAGAAGGTGTGCCCTACGGCATCGCGCTCGCTGCGGCCGGCCTCCTGGTCTACCCCGACACTGTCTTCATGGCGGGGCTCGGCGTCTAGCCGTCCGTCCCACTTCCCCGCCTCCCGTCCTAGCGTCTTTCAGACCCCGTCGGCCCGGCCTCGCGGCGGCCCGGGACCCGTTGTGTCGCCTGGGCCACAAGGCGTTGCGGGCGGCCAAATTGGCACGGCCATTAACTCCGCGTTGAGATTTCGTGGGCCAGAGTGAGCCCATGTTCGCGGGGCGTGGGGCGTTCGAAAGAAAGAGTCTGTCATGAAAAAAGCAAGGGTTGTCGTCCTCGCTATCGCCATCACGGCAGCGCTTGGCGCCGCTTGGATTGCCAGTGCCATCGTCTCTCGGGCGCCGGAGGTTCAACAGGTCGAAAAGACCGTGGGGGCCACAGATGTGCTGGTGGCCAACAAGGACATCGGCCTTGGCGACAGCGTCCGCGCCGACGACTTCAAATGGCAGCAATGGCCCATCGAGGGCGTCACGCCCGGCCTGATCACCAAGGAAAGCCAGCCCGACGCGCCTGCGGATCTGTCCGGCGCGGTGGCCCGTGCGCCGTTCATTTCCGGCGAGCCGATCAAGGAACAGAAGCTGATCAAGATCTCGGAAGGCGGCGTGATGGCCGCCATTCTGCCTCGGGGCATGCGCGCCATTTCGACGCCGATCCGCGAGGAGACGGCGGCCGGCGGCTTCATCCTGCCCAACGACAGGGTCGACGTCATCCTCTCCTACAATATGAAGATCGGAAGCAAGGAGCAGCCGGTGAGCGAGGCGGTCCTGCGCAATGTGCGCGTGCTCGCCATCGGCCAGGCGCTGGAGAATACGGACGGCGAGAAGGTCGTCACCGGCAAGACGGCCACGCTAGAGCTGACGCCGCGCCAAGCCGAGGTTTTGTCTCTCGCCCAATCCATGGGGGAGCTCTCCTTGTCGCTGCGGAGTCTCTCCGATGCCCTGCCTGGTGACGAGCCGACGGCGAAGATTGGCGAGGCGAACCAGGGCTCGGTCAAAGTTCTCAAATACGGCGTGCCCTCGCGCACCTTCGGCATCAACTGAGCATGCGTACAAACGACATAAGAAATAAAGGCAAACGGATGCGTCGCTCCCCCCTTTCGGCCCTTCTTGCACTCGCTGCGATCGCCGTCGCCGGCTTTGGGCTTGCCGCGGTTACGGCGCCGGGCGAGGGGCTGGCACAGTCGGCCCACCGCTCTCTTCTGCGCCTTGGCGATGGAACCACCCGGCAGATCAAGCTTGGCCTCAACAAGTCGATGATCGTCGAGCTGCCGCGCGAGGTCCGCGAGGTGATGGTATCCAATCCGGACCAGATCGACGCCGTGATCCAGAGCGCGACGCGCGCCTATCTCATCGGCAAGAAGCAGGGTGAGGCCAATATCCTGTTCATCGATCAGAACGGCAACCAGGTCGCGGTCCTGGAAGTCACCATCGAGCGCGATCTCGGCGCCTTGCAGAATCTGATTGCCCGCCTCATCCCCGGCTCGAACGTCCGGGTCGAGACGGTTGGCGAGAACGTCGTGCTGACCGGCCGGGTGCCGACGCCGATCGACGCTACGCGCGCAAGCGAGATTGTGAACAGCTTCCTCGGGGAGAGCGACAGCGGCACCGCAACCTCTGCTGCGGCCGGCGGCTCGGCGGTCACCATCAACAACAGCAGTTCCTCTGGTAGCGGCTCCGGCGGCAGCTCGAGCGGACCGACCCGGGTCATCAACATGATCACGGTGGAGGGCCGCGAGCAGGTTCTCCTCAAGGTCTCCGTCGTCGAGATGCAGCGGAACATCATCAAGCAGTTCGGCGTGGATCTGGAGGCGCTCATCAACACCGGAAACTTCGCCTTCGCCGCCGCGTCCACCCTTCCGTTTCCGATCTCCGGGGCGCTGGGCACCGCTTCGCTTCCCTGGGGGGGAACGGGCGCTGCGCTCGCCGGGGCCGGATGGTCCTCTGGAACCAATAACGTCACAGGCGTTCTGCGGGCGCTTGAGCAGGACGGCCTGGTGCATATTTTGGCCGAGCCAAACCTGACCGCGATTTCCGGCGAGACGGCGAACTTCCTGGCCGGCGGCGAGTTCCCAATTCCGGTCGCGCAGGACAATAACGGCGGCGGTATTCCGACCATCACGGTCGATTTCAAGAAGTTCGGTATCGGCCTCGCCTTTTCGCCCGTGGTCATGTCCGAGGGCTTGATCAGCCTCAAGATCTCCACCGAAGTCAGCGAGCTGTCTAACGAAGGCGCGGTGATTCTCAGCAATATCTCGATTCCGGCGCTGAGGGTCCGGCGCGCGGAGACCGCGGTCGAGCTGCCGAGCGGCGGCTCGCTCGTGATCGCGGGGCTCCTTTCGGATCAGTCGCGTCAAGCGATCAGCGGGTATCCCGGTCTCAAGAACCTGCCCATCATCGGCACTTTGTTCCGCAGCCGCGATTTCCAGAAGAGCGAGACCGAGCTCGTGGTCATGGTCACGCCCTATGTGGTCAAGCCGGTGGCGCAGCAGCAGCTCGCCAAGCCCGATGACGGCTTTGCTTGGGCCTCGGACGTGAACAGCGATCTCTTAGGGCAAATGAACCGCATCTATGGCCGCGATCCCGAGCACGCGCCTGTCGGCAACTTCACCGGCGACGTCGGGTTCATCGTTGAGTAGGGCATGAAGGGGGAAAGTATCATGGCACCGACAGTTCAAGGCCCGCTCGCGCTTGCGCGCGCCACGCGCCCAACCCTCACCATCGCCGCGGCGTTGATGCTGGCAATGCCGGCAGGCGGATGCTGGCAAAGCCCGCGCATGCAGGCGCCTTTCACCCTGTCCAATCCGAGCGAGCGGCATCCGATCAAGGTGAGCCAAGGCGAGGCCCTGCTCGACCTGTCTGTCTCGAGCCGTTCCTCCGGCCTTAGCAGCGCCCAATGGGACCAGCTTTATCGCTACTTGGCCGGCTATCAGGAAGCCGGCAGAGGCGGTCTCACCATCAAGACGCCCTCGGGCAGCGCCAATCAAGCTGCCGCCAAGCGCGCTTATGACGATGTGCGCCACGCCATGCGCCGTGCCGGCATCAGTGCGCGGGGTGTCAGGGTCGAGCCCTATTTCGCTAAATACGATCCGGTCGCGCCGATACGGCTTTCCTATCTCGAACTTGTCGCCAAGGGGCCCGATTGTCCGGATTGGTCGGAGAATGTCGGGCGCGACCCGCAGAACCTGCCGTGGCCCAATATGGCTGCGCCACGCAGAAGAATCTCGCGGCCATGGTCGCCGACCCGGAGGACTTTGTCGCGCCGCATCCCGAGATGCCGCGTCCGAGCGAGCGGCGCGACGTGGTCTGGGGCAAGTACGTGAAGGGCGACGTGACCGGGGCCAAATGGGCGCCTAACGATCGGCCTCTGTCCGAGCGCGCCAACTCGACCGATGTAGAGGCAGGCTCAGGTGATTAGCGACGCCGCATATTCGCTTGACGAGCAGCCTTACGACGAGCCCGGCGCTGTGCCGGAGCCTGCCGCGTCGGAGCCGCGCGCCCGTCCTGTTCCGCGCGTGAACATTCAGGCGTTCTGCGAGGATCAGGATACGGCGGCCGTGATTCAGAAAGCGTCGGAGGATCGCCGTCTCTCCAAGGCGCACGTCACTGTACAAATGGGGGGCGTGGAAGCGGCCGTCGCATTCTATCGCGACGCCTCGACGCCAAACCTGATCGTCATCGAATCTTTGCTCGACCGGAAGGGGATGCTCGCCGATTTGGAGCGCCTGGCCGAGGTCTGCGATCCGGGCACCAAGGTGATCGCCGTCGGACACATCAACGACGTGTTGCTTTATCGAGAGCTTCTGCGCCAGGGCGTCAGCGAATATGTCGTGGCGCCGATGACCGTGCCGCTGGTGATCGAGAGCATTGCCTCGGTTTATACCGATCCGGAGAACGGGCCGGTGGGACAGGTCATCGCTTTTATCGGCGCCAAGGGTGGCGCAGGCTCGAGCACCGTATGCCACAACACGGCCTTCGCCATCGCCAACGCGCTAGAAAGCGATGTGGTTATCGCCGACCTCGATCTGCCGTTCGGCACGGCCGGACTCGATTTCAATCAGGATCCGCTGCAAGGCATCGCCGACGCGTTGGCGACGCCGGAGCGTCTCGATGAAGTTCTGCTCGACCGGCTGTTGTCGCGCTGCTCCGATCATCTGAGCTTGTTCGCCGCGCCGACCGCGCTCGACCGGCCTTACGACGTTGACATGGCCGCATGCGAAACGGTGCTCGACGTGGTCCGCGAGAACGTGCCCTGGGTCGCTGTGGATGTGCCCCATCTGTGGACCGGCTGGGCCAAGGAAGTGGTGCTCAAGGCCGATTACGTGGTGCTCACCGCGATGCCGGACCTCGCCAGCCTGCGGAACACCAAGAACCTGGTGGATCAGCTCAAGGCCTCGCGGCCGAACGACCGGCCGCCGATGCTCGTGCTCAACCAGGTCGGCGTGCCGAAGCGTCCGGAGATCTCGGTGAAGGATTTCGGTCACGCCATCGAACTGGCTCCACAGATCATCATCGATTTCGACGCGCAGCTCTTCGGCACGGCGGCGAACAACGGCCAGATGATCGAGGAAATTTCGGAGAGTCGAAGCCTGCCGATGCCTTCCGCAACTTGGCCAATCTCCTCACCGACCGGATCGAGCAGAAGAACGAGAGCTCGTCCCTGCTCGGACCCTTGCTCGGCCGTCTGAGACTCACCAAGCACGCGGCTAAGAAGAAGAGATGTTCGGAAAACGGAGTAACCCC